>NZ_JBEBMH010000025.1:0-85064 GCF_040081985.1 Mesorhizobium yinganensis
TTCGATAGGCTGATCTTCCATGAGCGGGCCAAAGCCGCGGGATGACTCTGTCCGCAATCGCGGAACCGGCTCAAATCGACCTGACCTGGCGGCGAGCCCACAGCCAAAAGGCCGCCAAATCAGCCCAAATACCCGCCTTGCAATATTCTCAGCGCCAATCCGCCAAACCAAACCGGGTTAATGCGAGTCTCCAGCTGGCGGCATCGGTCGCCGTGCTTCTCCGGCATTGCCGAGCCGAGCAGCGCGGTTTCGGAGACATGTATAGATAGTTCTCCGTTGGCAAGGGGCATTTGAGTGTTTACGGTTGGAGAGCTCGATTTACCGAGGAATTGGGCGGGGCGCGACAGACCCGGTCGCCACATGGCGTGCCTGGAGACGCACCGCCGTCGACGGCGCAACCTCGAACCGCGCCGCCATCGCACGCCCGCGATTGGCCGGCGTCGACCCCGCGCACGATCCGTTCCCGCAAGTCTGACGAAATCGGCTTTCCCATGGCAAACACCTCCTGCCACCATGGAATCAGACTTTCAACGACTGCGAAACCCGCGATTCACTTTTCCCGCCCGACGCTCTAGGTCTCGTGGACAAAGGGTAACCAAAGCTTGGCTGCTGCGATGGCGACGAAGCCAAGGTAGGATTCCTTTGTCTTGTCGTATCTGGTGGCGACGCGGCGCCAGTTCTTGAGCTTGTTGAACAGCCGCTCGACCAGGTTTCGCCACTTGTATTTCTCAGCATCGTATGGCGCGGGGTCCTTGCGGTTGCGCTTGGCCGGGATGACCGCCTCGATCTCGGCCTTCGCCAACGTCTCCCTGATGGCGTCGGCATCGTAGCCCTTGTCGGCCAGCAGCGCTTCGATCTTGCCGGCGATCATTCGCAGCAGCGGCGCGAAGCCTTTGATGTCATGCGCTTCTCCGCCCGTCACGACGAAGCCGAGCGGGCGGCCTCTGGCGTCGCAGCGGGCATGCAGCTTGGTGGTGAAGCCGCCGCGCGACCGACCAAGCGCCTCCGTCTGCTGAGTCCCCTTTTTATGCCGGCTGCGCAGTGATGCGCCCGGACAATCGTGCTGTCGATCATGTCGGCGGTACTATCTCGCTCGACCATTTCCGCCAGACTTTCCAGCATGGCATCGAACACGCCGGTTTCGACCCATCGCCGGTAGCGGCGGAACACGCTGTTCCACTTGCCGTACTCGTCGGGAAGATGTCGCCACTGCGCACCCGTGCGCCCCATCCACATCATGCCTTCGAAGTAGAGCCGGTTGTCTTGTGCCGGCCGACACCCGCGTCCGCGCTCAGGCGGCAGCAAAGGCCCGATCAGCGCCCATTCCTCGTCCGTCAGTCCAACGCGTTCGCCCAAGGCTCCCTCCAAAAAGAAGCCTTGAATCAAAACCGGATTCCTCAGTCAACGTTTGTCCACGAGCGCTAGCAATGCGCAATGCAAAGATGCTGCTAAAAGCGATGTCGAGGCAAAACGCGCGGCGCAACAACCCACTTATCGATGGAACACATCACACTGAATGAAGGGTTTACCAGATTGCCGATACGCAGCCGGCAGCATTGAGTCAACAACTGATGTGCTTCATGTACCGAGAGTGCTGTCCTGTCTACCACCCATCGGACCAGACCGGCAACCGCGATCCTACAGGCGTCATCCAGGGGCCGTGCACACCCGATCACGCCGATAACATCGTCGTTTTCGAAGCGGGGCCAGTCGAACGCGTCGTCCATTTCCACGCGCTCGCACATCAGCGTCGTGTTGAACGCACCTTCGATTGCGGTCCCGGCGATCTCGCCATCACCCTGGGCATAATGGCCGTCGCCTATAACGACATGCGCGCCATCGACGTTCGCCCTGAGATAGAGGGTCGAACCAGGCCCCAGATCGGGAATGTCGAGGTTCCCACCGAAATCGCCGGGTGCAACGGCTAGGCGCACCTCGCCATGCGCCGGTGCAACACCAAGCGTTCCATGGAAAGGCCGATAGGGCACACGGAGCTTACGTCCATCCTTCGTCGGCGTTTCCAGGACCTTGCCATCGGCGCTGAAACGCCAGATCCAGACATGCTCGTCCTGCGGCTCCTGCAGGTTGGGGTTCACGCGAGTACCCGATAGAAGGCCGAAATCCGGCGAGATGGTCGCGACGCCCCACTGCCGAGCGGGCGTCAGCGAGATCAGGCGGATGGCGACGATGTCGCCCGCAGACACGCCCTCAACATGGATGGGACCGGTCAGCGGATTGACGCGTGGATAGGGCGCGACCTTTCGTGGCTCGCCGTCCACACTCGTCAGTTTTCCGGAAAAGCAATCCTCGGTGAAGACGGTGAAGGCCTCGCCTTGCGCGACATGCAGACGCGGCTCGTGACCTCCGACGCGAAAGACAAACTCCCGGTCTTGCGTTGCGTGCATCAGGCAGTCCCCTTGCTGACAATTCTTGCCGGACGGTTGCGGACGTAAATACGCCAACGGGCAATACTGAGGCCGACGATTGCCGCGACATAGGGCAGCATCAGCACGAATTGCGATGGAATGGCGAAGGCCTGCAGGCGGTCGCCCAACGCTCCGAAGAAGCCGAAGAGCAGGGACGCCGCCGCCGTCACCCAGGGGTGTCCACCACCGAACAGCGTCGCGGCGAGGCCGATGAAACCCCGGCCGCTGGTCATGTCCGGCAGGAAGAAATGCAGCTTGTCCATCGAGAGTTGCGCACCAGCCAGACCTGCCAAGAGCCCGCTGATGGCGAGCGAAAGCGCCTTCATGCGGGCCACGCTGATGCCGGCCGAGCGTGCGGCGTGTTCGTCCTCGCCGACAGCGCGCAGATAGGCTCCAGTCGGCGTGCGATACAGGAACAGTGCAGAAAGCGGAATGGCCAGGAACGCCAGGAACAAAATGATGCTCTGCCGTTCGAGCGCAGGTCCGATCACCGGAAGGAAGGATAGGCTTCCCGCCGGCATGTGCCATATGTCAGGGAAAGAGATCGGACGAAGCCCGCCCGGGCTCCGGTAGAACCACTCCAGCGCGAACAGGCTGCCGCCGGCGGCGAGCAGGTTGATACCGAGGCCGGCAACGATGAAATCTGCGGAGAAACGCAGGGTGATCAGCGCCAGCAACTGCGACATCAGGATCGAAGCGAAAATTGCTGCGAAGAACGCAAGCGCAGCGCTTCCCGTCGAGCTGCCGACCGCGATTGCCACGAAGGCGGCGACCAGCATCATGCCCTCGACCGCGACATTGAGAATGTTCGCCCTGAGTGTGATCATCGCTGCGAGCGCTGCCAAAACGATCGGCACCGATTGTTCGAGGACAGAAGCAAGAAGGGAGGATAGAGACATACCGCTAGCTCCTCGCCTTGTTCGTGGCGAGGCGCGCCGTCATCAGCAGCACCAGCAGGCCGGTCAGGAGGTCGACAAGCGAGCGCGGGACGTCCGTCGATATCTGCATGTAGGCCGAGCCATTGATCATCATCGCGTAGAAGATGGCAGTCGCCAGCGCGCCGATCGGGTGGATGCGCGCTAGCAACGCGCAGGTGAGACCTACGAGGCCATATTCCGGTGAAAAGTTCTGCTCGAAGCGATGGCCGATACCGAGCACGTAGAGCACTCCGGCAAGCCCGCCGAAACCGCCCGCGATCAGCATCGCCACGATGATGCGGCGGTCGGCGGGGATGCCCACAGCCTTGGCGAAGCGCAGGTTGGTGCCGGACGCGCGAAGCTGCGCGCCCCACTCGGTCCGGAACAGGACCACCCAGGTGGCTATGGCCAGCAGCACGGCCACGACGATGCCACTCGTCGCTCCGGGAACGCCGGGCAGCGCCGGCAGCCAGATCTTGTCCGGCACCATCTCGCTGACGGCGCCATAACTCTTGGTGTCGCGGATGACCTGATTGGAAAGATAGGAGGTGAAGAGCAGCACGATGATGTTGAGCATCAGCGTCGTCACCACTTCGTCGACCGCGAACCGGACCTTGAGCACGCCCGGGATCCAACCCAGGAAAGCACCGGCCAAAATGCCGCCAGTGAGCGCCAGGGGCAGAAGAACGACCGCCGGAAGTCCCGCAAAGGTCACGCCGATGACCGTCGCGGTGATCGCGCCAGCATAAAGCTGGCCTTCGCCGCCGACATTGAAGATGCCGGCACGGAAGGAGAAAATGACGCCGAGCGCGATCAGCGTCAGCGGCGTGGCGCGATTGAGGAACAGCGCGAAATTGCCAAGCGAATCGAAATTGGCGAACAGCAGGTCGCGATAGGCACGCACGGGATCGTCCGTGATCGCCATGACCAGCAGGAAGCCGAGCGCCAGCGTGAGCAGGATTGCCGCAACGGGCGCGTACATGGCACGGGCGGAATTCTTGAGCCGCGTGGCGATCAAGCTGCAGCCTCGAGCGAGCCGTTCATCAACGCTCCGATCGTCACCTCGTCGGCATCCTTCCTGTCGATGATCCGAAGAAGCTGACCGGAATACATGACGCCGATGCGGTCCGAGAGTGCGAATATTTCTGACAGTTCCGAAGAGATCAGCAGCACCGCCCTGCCCCGGTCGGCCGCGGCCATGATGCGGGCGTAGATGAATTCGGACGCGCCGACGTCGAGACCGCGCGTCGGCTGACTGACCAGGAGGAGGTCCGGATCGCGATTGAGTTCGCGCGCGATGACGACCTTCTGCATGTTGCCGCCCGACAGCGTGCCGACGGGTGTGTCCGGAATGGCGCCCCGAACGTCAAATTCCTTGATCTTCTCAGCCGCAAACGCCTCGATGCGGTCCTGATCGACATAGAAGCCGCGCTTGAGGTGCGCCCTGCGGTAGTTGCTTGCCGCCAGGTTCTCGGCGACGGACATGGTCTTGCTCAGGCCCCGGTCGAGGCGGTCCTCGGGCACAAAACCCATGCCGGCCCGCTGCCGGTCGGGTACGCTCGCCTCAGTGATGGTCCTGCCGCGAAGCTCGATGGATCCAGCCTGGATGTCCATCAGGCCGGCGATGGCCTCCGAGAGTTCCGTCTGGCCGTTCCCGTCTACGCCAGCGATGCCCATGATTTCGCCCTCGCATACATCGAGCGAGATATTGTCCAGAAGCAAGCGTCCGGCTGCGTTGGTCATGCTGACCCGGTTGAGTTTCAGGACCGGCGCACCGAACGTCCGCGGCGCCTGGTTCTTGCCACGCCCGACCAGGAAGACGTTTCGGCCGACCATGTCGCGCGCGATATCGGCTTCGCTCACCGCGCCGGTCGCGTGCGTGGAAATGCTTTCACCGTGGCGGATCACTGTCACCCGATCCGAAACCGCCTTCACCTCGCGCAGCTTGTGGGTGATGAAAAGAACTGTGCGACCGAGCGCCCGCAGCCCTGCAATGACTTCGATCAGTTCGTCGACCTCGGGCGGCGTCAGGACGGCCGTCGGTTCATCCAGGATTAGCAGTTTGGCATCGAAGGCGAGCGCCTTGAGGATCTCGACCCGTTGGCGCTGTCCGACAGAAAGCGTTCCGACCACCGCCTCGGGATCGAGGCCGAAGCAATATCGGGCAATCAGGTCGCGCGTACGCGCCACCATGGCCGCCTTGTCCGAGAAGAAGCCCCATTTGCGTATGTGCCGGCCAAGGAAGACGTTCTCGGCCACCGTCATCGACGGCACCAGGGCAAAATGCTGATGCACCATGCCGATGCCGAGCCGGCTCGCCTCGATCGGATCGGCGATGGCGACGGTCTTGCCATTCAAATCGATCGTGCCGGATGTCGGCTGATGAATACCGGCAAGGATGTTCATCAGCGTCGATTTACCGGCGCCGTTCTCCCCGCAGATGACATGCACCTCGCCGCGTCTCACATCGAGATCGACGTGCTTCAGGGCAACCTTGTCGCCAAAGGTCTTGGCGATGGCCGAGAGCTTCAGAATGTCATCAGCGTTGGTCATGTCATGCCCGGGAAAGCATGGCGGAGGGCCAGGTTTGGTACCTAGCCCGCCCCCATCACGCGCCTATTTGAACGCCGTGTCGACTTTCAGCTCGCCGCTTACGACTTTCGCCTTTGCCTCGTCGACCTTGGCCTTGACCGCGGCGGGAACGAGCTTGTCGTTGTAGGCGAGGCCGACGCCTTCATTGGCCAGGCCGTAGATCTGGAGCTTGCCGAACTCGGCCTTGTTGGCTCGGATCTGCCCGATCGAATCGTAGATCGAGTTGCCGATCTGCTTAAGCATCGAAGCCAGCACATTGTGCGGATGTAGGCCGTTCTGGTCGGAATCGACGCCGATCGCATATTTGCCGGAATCGGCCGCACCCTTGAGAATTCCAAGGCCGGCGGGGCCGGCGACGTTGTAGACGACATTGGCGCCGTTCTCGATCGCCGTCTTGGTCAGGTCGTAGGCCTTCTGCGCATCGTTGAAATTGCCGATGAAGATGACCTGCACATCAATGTTCGGAGCAACGGTCGACGCGCCCTGCTTGAAGCCAAGGATGAAGTCCTGGATCACCGGCAGGTCCATGCCGGCGACTACGGCGATCTTGGCTTCGCCGGACGAGAGCGGGAACGTCGCCTTGTCAGTGGCGGCGATCGCAGCCAGCACGCCGGCAAGATAGGAGCCTTCGTTCTGCGCATACTTCACTGACAACACGTTCGGCAGGTCGAGCTGGTCGTCGAAGAATACGTATTTCTGGTCGGGGTGCTGCGGCGCGACCGCGGCGAGATTATCGTGCATGTTCGGGCCCGTGAAGATCACGCTCCATTCTCCCGAGTTGGAGACCGCCTCGAGGTTCTGGCGCCAAAGCTGCGGATCGCTTGGCGAGGCCTGCAAAAGGCGCACGTTGGCGCCGTCCGCCTCGGCACGATCGAAGCCGGTCTTGGCGTTGTCGTTAAAGCCCATGTCGCCAAGATTGTCGCTCATGACATAGACGGCGCTGAAGTCCTGCGCTGTGGCCGCTCCGGTCAATGCCGACACGGCGAGCAGTCCCGCCGCCAGTCCGTTTCTGATTTTCGCGATTTTCATCATGCCCTTGTTCCCGTTTTCGTTGGTTTGCACTTTCAAAGGTCTCGGCCGATTTCCGGCTGTTTCACGAGCCTGCCTGCAGTTCAGACAGTTGGCGGATCGCTTCGACGAGCGCGTCATGCGTGGCCTCGACATCGAAGGCGATCACGACATCGCAATTGTTCGCCTTCTCCGTTCGTCCTGCGAAATCGACGACGGTACGCCCGTAGTTCAGGCCCGGCGCGATCTCGACATCGACGCGCGCCGGCGCAGTCGTGACAATGACGGGGGCCGCCACGGCCAGGATTGCGCATGGATCGTGAAGGGGCATTGCTGGCGGTACGAGTACGCCGGGCCGGTATGTGGTCACCAGCGAGGACAAAAGTTCTGCCGCTAAAGCTGCGGCCGGTCCCTTCAGCCATGAGACACGATCGATGAGCGCGCCGGTGATCGGAACCGTACCGCTGGCGTCGACAGGGACCATCGTAATCGGAATTCCCGAGCCATAGACGATTGCCGCGGCCTCGGGATCGCAGAGGATGTTCCATTCGGCGGCGGCAGTCTTGGTGCCTAGTCCCCAGGCGCCGCTCAGCGTGACGATGCGGCCGATCTTGCTATAAATCTCTGGATGCCGCCGCAGCGCCAGGGCGAGGTTGGTCAGCGGGCCAGTCGCGACGATCGTCAGACCGGGACGGGCGTTCGCCTCGGCCGCAATGCGGTCAATGGAATGCTGCGAATCAAGCGGCGCCCGGTCGAGGTCGATTCTCTCCGCATCGAGCCCGCTCCGCATATCGAGAACGCGTGCGATCAGGCGCTCGCGTACCAGCGGCCCCATCGCACCGGCGCAGACCGGAACGGTTTTCGGATGCGCGGCGGCAACTGTAATTGCACCGTTGATGGCCGTGCGGTCCCCCGAAAGATGTCCGGCACCGGTGGTGACCGCAAGAAGGTTGAGCCGTGGATGGCCAAGCGCAGCCAGAATGCCCAGCGCGTCGTCATTGCCGGGGTCGCAGTCGTGAATGATATCGATCATCACGGCCGCCGCCGGCTCACTGCCGACCGGTCCAGGCGCACAGATTCGACCACAGTTGCCGATATCCGGGCCAGTTCACGAATTCGGTCGGGCACCAGTGAGGGCTGCAGTCGGAGGTGAATACGGCGGTGCGGCCCATTCCGGATTCCGTGACCGCGACCAGCGGATCGCCGTCGATCGTCGCCAACAGTTCCGCGCCGAGAGCGAGGCTCGTGCGATTGTAGCCCAGGAGAGCCGGGAGTGCGCCCTCGACGCCAGCAAGCACCGGATGACCAGGCTTCAGGATGTTCCCGACGATCCCCTCTGGATGCTCCCGGCGATCGTCCGTCGCCATCAGCCTCACGGGCAGGCACGCCTCGACAACCGTATTCTTCCAGCAGCCTTTGGCTTCGATGCCCGTGAAGGTGAGATAACCGCCGACCATGATCAGGCCGCCGCCGCCCTCCACATAATCCGCGATCGCCTGGAGCTTGTTGGCCGAACGGTCGGACCTAAGCCAGGTGTTCGGATGCAGCAGCAGCGTGTTGGCGCCAATGTCGCTCAGGATGACGGTGGAGTACTGGCTGAGCGCCTCGGCGTTGTCGGGGAAGTTCGTCGGCGCCACATGGTTCTCGATGACGTCGACCCGATGGCCGCTCGCCTCCAGCGCTGTCCTCAGGGACGAATAGCCTTCATGGAAGGTCGTGGTCGTGAAGGAATCGAACCCCTTCGTGTGGACCGAGGTAGTGAACCATGTCTCTCCAGCAATAAGGACTCTGCCTGCCATCTCGTACCCCGCAGCATTGCCTCGGCAAGCCTTGCCGCTCGCCCTCAACCCGCGTTCGCAGGCTGCATGGTTCCAATTTTCGTCAGTGGGCTGGACTTCCCCATCATGTGGATGATATGCCCCTATAATCACTATCTACACGCGTAGAATTGGCGTTGCAAGCTGGTTCGACAGGAAATTTCGCCCGCTCTCTTTCCGCCGCGCGACACTTGGGAAAGTTCCTATCTACCGATCTGCGCAGGTTGCCGAACCCGAGGATTTGACATTGCCGCTCTACCGTCAGTTCAACACCCAGGAAGAACTAGACTGGGAATACAGGCCGGAAATCCGGATCGACGATTCAAAGGCGTTCGAGAAAATTATCGCGCAGCGCATCGCCAGGGCCGAGGAGGCGCGGGCGACGCTAAAGCGGACGGCGGATGTTCACTACGGACCGACGCGGATGGAGAAGCTCGATATATATCCGGCGGCTGATCCGGGCGCTCCGGTCGTCGTCTTCATCCATGGCGGCTACTGGTTCGATGGGCGTTTGAAGAAGGAGAACTATATCTGGGTCGCCCGAGGCTTCGTCGCGCGTGGCGTGACCACTGTCATCATCGACTACGACGTCTGCCCGAAAGTCACGGTCGACGAGATCGTTCGCCAGTGCCGCGCGGCGGTCGCCTGGGTCTACAGGAATGCGGAGACCTTTGGCGGGGATTGTAGCCGGCTATACGTCACCGGCAATTCAGCCGGCGGCCATCTGACGGCAATGATGGCGATCACCGCCTGGGCCGGCGAATACATGCTTCCCGCCAACACGGTCAAGGGCGCCTGCCCCATCAGCGGGCTCTACGATCTGGAACCGTTCCAATACACTTGGCTGCAGCCGAAGATCCAGTTCAACGGCCAGCAGATTCGGCGCAACAGCCCGATCCTCCACGTCCCTGAAAACGCGATTCCGCTTCTGGTAAGCTGGGGAACGGAGGAGAGCTCGGAATTCTGGCGCCAATCGGAAGATTTCGCGGCTGCATGGCAGGCCAAGGGTAATACAGTCGAGCTGCACCCCCAGCAGGACGGAAACCACTTCACGGCAATCGACGGTTTCGCCGACCCGGACAGCGAATTTCTGGACAAGGTCCTGTCCCACATGCGGTCGAGCTGGGCGTAGGCGAACATGGTCACAAGAGCGGACGTCGCGGAGCGTGCAGGCACCTCTACCGCCGTGGTAAGCTACGTCATCAATGACGGCCCCCGTCCCGTCGCGGCAGAGACGCGGGAGCGTGTGCTGCAGGCTATCGCCGATCTCGGCTACCGCCCGAACAGGGTCGCACAGGCATTGCGCGGGCAGCGCTCGCGCGTCATCGGACTGATCGTGCCGGACATCTCCAACCCGTTCTATTCGGAATTGGCCCGGATCATCGAGAACCACGCCGATCTTCTTGGATATACGCTCGTCCTTGGCAACAGCGAACAGAACGCTCAGCGCGAGCTCAGATATGTCCGCACTTTCCTGGACAGGCAGGTCGACGGCCTCATCCTGATCAGCGGATCGAGTTCGGACGAACTCATGGCGCTTTTCTCGGAGATTCCCGTACCGTTCATCCTGCTCGACCGCCGCATCAACTACGCGCCGAATGCCTTCCTTCTGGCGACGGACGGCGTGAGGGGGGCTGCGATGGCGACCAATCACCTGATCACGCTCGGGCACACGTCGATCGCCGCCATGTGCGGACCGTCAAAGATGCCGAGCGAGCGGGCCAAAGGCTACATACAGGCGATGGAGGAGGCTGGATTGCAGCCAGTGCTGCACCACAGCGCCGATTTCGACCGTCAATCGACCTACGAGCTCGCGTGCGAAATCCTCCACGCTCATCGGCCTGATGCGATATTCGCGACGTTCGATCTGGCTGGGATCAGCATCCTGCGTGCCGCAGCCGATTGCCACGTCTCCGTGCCTAGCGAGATGGCCGTTATCGCCTACGACGATGTCCAGGAATCGCAATTTACGATCCCGCGCCTGAGCACGGTCGCGCAGCCCACCAGCGATCTTGGCCGTTTGGCAGCGGAACATCTTGTTGGCCTCATCGAAAACAAGCTGGAGAGGACGTTCGGCATGAAGCTCATCGCGCCACAACTGATCGTGCGCGAAAGCTGCGGCGGCCTAATCCACCAGCGCCACAGCCGCTAAATTGCCGCCTTTCCTGGAGATTCCTGGGGCGTTGACCAAGTTGAATCCCTGATGTTCGATACTCCGCAACCAAAGACGCTATGAGGATATGTCGCCGATGCGGGAAGAGGACATCCGGACAGCATCCGATTTCCTGACGACAATTTGGCGCGAAGGCCGCCACGTCGAAAAGATGCCGGATGCGCTGCGTCCGGCGACGCGGACCGAGGCCTACGCCGTGCAGGCTTGTGTCGAGAAGCTCAGCAAACAGCCCCTGGCGGGCTGGAAGATCGCGGCAACCAGCCTCGCCGGCCAGAAGCACATCAACGTCAGCGGGCCCATGGGTGGCCGGCTGCTTGCCGAACGCATCGTCCCCCTAGGGCAAACTGTTCGCCTCGGGTCCAATCGCATGCGAGTCGCGGAAGTCGAGTTCGTCTTCCGCATGGGCACCACGCTTTCGCCGCGCACCCGCTCCTACGAGCAGGCCGAGGTTCTCTCCGCAGTGGCGGCACTGCATCTTGGTATTGAAGTGCCGGATTCCCGTTACCTCGTCTTCGAGCGGGCGGGAGAGGAGCAGATCATCGCCGACAATGCCTGTGCTCACCAGTTCGTGCTGGGTCCGGAAGTCAACGCCGACTGGCGCCAGGCCGATCTTGGCGCGCATGTCGTCCGAGGGCTTAGCAGCCGGGGTTTTGTTCATGAAGGACGCGGCGCCAACGTGTTAGGCGGACCTACGATCGCGCTTACCTGGCTTGCAAACGAATTGTCACGCCTCGGCGTGGCGTTGGGGCGTGGCCAGATCATCACGACCGGCACTTGCTGCGTGCCGGTTCCCATAATGCCGGGCGATTTGGTGACCGGCGACTACGGAACGTTCGGAAGCCTCGAAGTCGCGTTTGGGTAGTGAAAGAAGAATTCCAAACCGGCCGCTGAAATCCGGATCGGGTGGGTTTGAAGCTTAAGGAACCATTTAGGCGGACGACCTTTGAACGTTGCACGCAGCCTTCGGCGACGCGAAGAGCTGCGAGGGCGCGGCCCACTGTTCCTGCCTCTCGCCGCGCCGGCCCGTGATCAGTGCCTGCATCTGCGAAAGATAGGTTTCGATGAAGAACGCGGTCTGTGATTCCAACGGCGTATAGGGGCCTGGGCGATAAACACGCGAGGCGATGCCAAGCGCGTTGTCCTCGGTGATTATCTTGTCCTGAACCGTCGTGACGTCCCACATCCAGGAAATCTTGTCCGGATCGACGTCGGCGTCGGCATCCTTGTCCACGAGCCAAGTCAGGATGACGTCGGTCTCGTTGGCGCTACGCGGAATCATCTGGAACATGGTGAGGTAGTCGTTCGGCGCGCTCACGAACGACAGCCGGCCGATGCGGAATCCGTTCTCGCCGCCATCATAGCTGACACGGCCGCCCATCAGGCGGGACACGGGCTGGCCGTCATCCGAAAGCGTCAGGCGGCCCGAGCCAATCGGCTTGCGGTGCATAGCGAACGGCATCGTATCGAGATCGCCGGGCTCCCAGATTCCCTTGTTAAACTCGGCGTCGCCGATGACGCTGTGCCACGCCTCTATCTCGTCCTGCCACTTCTTAGCATTGTCGTCGTCACGCATAGCGGTCACTTTGACATGGCCATTCACCCGGAAATATTCGGGATGCGCCGGGCGGCAATGATAACACTCGAGGAAGTTCTCGAGCACGAGCTTCCAGTTCGCTCTGGTTAGATAGCTTTTTCGGGCCACGATCCGGGCACTGTCGACGCCGTTCTCGCGCATCAGATCGGTCAGTCCGTTCGCCGCCGGTTCGATGTCGGGCAGGCTCGCTTGGTCGAGGCCGCACATCACGATACCACCGATAACCTTCGTCGGTACCTTGTGCAGCCCGAGTTCCTCTGGATCGACTCCCTCTGGCAGATCGGCCCGCGTCTGCAATTCACCCGTCAGCCGGAACCCCCAGGCATGATAGGGGCAGACGAGCAGGCGGCCGCGCCCGTCCTTGATGCAGAGCCGCGATCCACGGTGCGTGCAGACGTTGTAGTAGGCGGCGATGTCCCCCTCGCCGTCGCCATGGCGCACGACGATGACTTCCTCGTCGAACAGATTGCGGACGATGTAGCGGCCCTTTTCCGGCACTTCGCTGGCATGCGCCACGATCACCCACTGCCGCGGGAACCAGAGCTGCCGCTCAAGCTGGAAAATCGCCGGATCGAGGTAGAAGGCCTGCTGCAGCGACCAGTCCTTGCGGTGCGCCGCTATAAGGCCGAGGACACGGTTGCGGTCGACGGCCGGCAGGGCCTTCTCGTTGGCGGGCATGGAAACACTCCGGCGGCTGGCTACGATGACTTTTCAGCAGAGTTGCGGGTAAGGCGACCTTTCATCAAGCATGATTTTGGCAGACTTCCATATCAAAAAGGCATAAGCAATCGCTCCATGAAGACACTGAAGGCTTCGCTTCCGCTGCTCAATGCCATGGTCGCCTTCGAGGCGGCGGCACGGCATGAAAGTCTTACCGCTGCAGCGTTGGAGCTGGCCATCGCGCAATCCGCCGTGAGCCGCCACATTGCCAATCTGGAGACCAAGCTGGCGGTGCAATTGCTGGCGCGCAAGGGCAATCGCATCGCGCTCACACGCGACGGCGGCATCCTTGCCGAGGCCATCCGAAACGGTCTCGGCACGATACGCGACGCTGTGGAGCGTCTGTCGGAACCGGACCGCGAGACTTTTGTCATCGGCAGCGGCTACGACCTTGTCCAAGCATGGCTCATGCCGCGTTTCGAACGCGTCACCTCGCACGTGACGCACGGGCGTGTCATGCTACTGACCTCCGGCAATGCAGAAGATTTCGACCGCCCGGACGTGGCGATCTCAATCCGCTTCGGCAGGCCAGAAGACTGGCCAGGTTTTGTCGCCCGCAAATTGTTCGACGGAGACTGGTTTCCCGTCTGCTCGCCCGCATTCCTGAAACGATATCCGACACTTCGCTCCGAAGATCCCTCGGTTTTCGCCGACGTGCCCCTGCTGCACCTTTCCGCGGCGCCGGATGCGGTCGACAACTGGCGCTCGTGGATCGGCACGGACCGCGACCTCCCCGGCCCGACCTTTTCAAGCTACATGCCGATGATGCACGAGGCAATAGCGGGCCGCGGCGCGGCACTTGCCTGGGCGGGGTTCAGCGACGAACAATTGAAGCTCGGCCAGCTTGTGCGCTTGACGCGAGCCTCCCGCCGGCATGCGGACGCCTTCTATCTGATCACCCGCAGGAAGACTAACTCCACCGTGCAGGCGGTGGCGCAAGCCCTGCTCGACAGCGTCGGGGCAGGATGACCTATTCGGCTGCCGCTGCGAAACGATTGGCGCCGTGCCGCGCGCTCCACGCGGGCATGGAGGCCTCGACCGCAGCCTCGTCCTCGAACGCGTCGGACGCATAGCGGTCGACGCGGAAGCGGGTCGGATCAATGATCTTTTCCCTGTCGAGCGTGATATCGGTGGCGAGGCGTCCGAGGCTCGGCCCGTGGGTGACGCCGCTCTCGTTGTCACCGCCGACGACCACCACGCTCTCATGACCGGGAATATGCCCGACAAGCAGGCCGACATCCGGCGTGTAGCAGGGGATGCCCTGTGTCCAGCTTGCCACCCTGGAGCCGCGCAGCGGCGGGAAGATCGGCTCGAGCTTCTGCATCTGCTCGTCGACCATCGACTGCATCAATTCCTCATTGTGAGGCCGGCCGGGTT
This sequence comes from Mesorhizobium yinganensis, assembly GCF_040081985.1. Taxonomy (NCBI): domain Bacteria; kingdom Pseudomonadati; phylum Pseudomonadota; class Alphaproteobacteria; order Hyphomicrobiales; family Phyllobacteriaceae; genus Mesorhizobium; species Mesorhizobium yinganensis. The sequence goes on from NZ_JBEBMH010000025.1 coordinate 14,625, forward strand.
CGATCTCATCGCCACCCAGCCGATGCAGAGGAATGTAGTGGCTTCCCGTGCCCCACATGATCGCACCGAAGGTTTCACGCAGCCAAAGGCGCAACTCGCGGCACTGGATGGTCGGCAGCGTCGACGGCAGCCCGCGATCGTCGGTGACGACCCGCGTGGCTACCACGCGCAGCATCGGCAGGCGCCAGCCCAGGCCGGCGAGGAGCTCGTTGTTCCAGGCGCCCGCGGCAAGCACGACGCCGTCGGCCTCGACCGTCCCGGCGCTGGTTGCAAGCGTCACCTTGCCGTCGGCTTCCACGATGGAAGTGACCCGCGTTCCGCTGCGGACCGCGCCCCCGAGCTTCTCGATCTCGCCAAGCAGCACACCGAGGGCGAGCGTGGTATCGACTTGGATGCCATGCGGATTGTAGGCGCCCGAATGGACCTTGGCCGGATCGACCAGGCCGCCCATGATCTCACCGATCTGGGCGGGGTTCAGGTCCTGCATCTCCTTCGGCGCATAGGGCGACGTGAGCACGGGCATCACGAAGTCTTCGCGCCCCTGCGGCGTCAGCGCCATCATCAGCGTGCCGTTCTTTCGGTAGCCGATCTCGTTTCCGAGTTCATGCAGCATGCGATAGAAATCCAGACCGTACTGCTGCAGCGTCAATCCTTCGGCGCCCATCAGCACCATTCCGGCGGACCAGTGCGATACGAACCCGGCGCCGGCGCCCGTGGTCGCCTTGCCCGGCTCGACGGCTTCAAGCAGCGTCACCTTCCTGGTTCCGGCCTTCAGCAGGTGATAAGCGGTCGAGCAGCCGATTATGCCGCCGCCGACCACTACGATGTGCCTTTCGTTCCCCTTGGTCAAGTCGTGCTTCCTTTGCTTCTTGTGCCGACGGTACCCCGCCTACATAGGTCTCGAGCCACCAGACAATGCGGGCAGCGGAATCGAAATATTCCGGATAGGTGCGAACGCTATGGCCCGCCTTGGGATAGGTCATCAGCGCGCTCGGTGACCCGGACCGCAAGGCCGCGAAATGGCATTCGAGCGCCTGCGACGACGGCGTGCTCTTGTCGATGCCGCCGGCCATGACCAGCGTCGGCACTTTCTTGCGCTGCTTGAAGAATGCCGGACTGCGGGCGTAGTAGGCGCCGCTCCCGTCCCACGGCGAAGCATCGAGGAACAGGGCGTCGAACTCCGGTATCTGCGTTGTGCGGTGCTGGCTGTGCCAGTCGCCGACCGGCGAGATGGGAATCGCGGCTGCAAGCCGGTCGCTTCTTGTCGGAAGCCAGGCCGACATGAAGCCGCCATAGCTGGTGCCGGTGACCGCGACACGCGCAGGATCGACCCAGCCTTTCGCCGCCAGTGCATCAATGCCGCTGAGAATATCGTCCGCGTCGGCGCCGCCCATATCGCCCTTGACCGCTCGGGCGAAGGCGTCGCCGCGCCCCGTGCTGCCGCGAGGATTGGGAAAGAGAATCGTCCAGCCGCGCGCAGCGAGCAACGGCGCGGCGCGCGTCCGCACCATCCATCGATTGCGATGCGCCGACACAGGCCCGCCATGCACGTCTATCAACAGCGGCGTCGCGGTGGCAGTTTGCGTCGGCCGCACGAGCCAGCCCTGAATCTCGAGCCCGTCCGGCGCGGTCCAGGCGAAGGGCTCTATGGCGCCGTGAGTGCCAGTACGAACGCTGTCCGGTGCCGCAAACGAAAAAATCTCGCGCAAGCCTCCCGCGCCGACCTCCACGAGAAATGGCGACGTGGCGTAAGATTCGGCGACCAGCAGCGAGCCGCTGTCTCCAACCGGATATGAAATAGGCGCCCACTCGCCGGATGTGAGGTCGCTGGATGCCCAGTGCTCCGTCAATTGCCGCGTCTGAAGATCGTAGTCGGCCGCAACGGTCTCGTGCCCACGCAGACCTGCGAGTTGCACGGATCCTGATGATCGCCATTCCACGGACGTTACGTCGATGCCGTTGGTCGGGACGATATCCACAGCGCCGGTTTTCGCATCGACTAGCGCCAGTTCGCCGGCCACGAGGCCGCGGTCGCTGCAGAATGCCCGGATCACGGCAACCTTGCCGCCGTCGGGCGAGCCACGCGGCACGCCGATCTGGTCCGGCGGAACGTGCGAAAGAACAACCTTTCCCGAATGCGCATCGATGATGGCAAGCGTGGCAGCGTACCAGCTACCTTCCGCATGATGATCGCTTGCGATCGCTCCAATCATGTCTGGTCCGCACCAGCTTGCCTCCCAGACGTTCAGGCGAGCGGTAGTCAGGAGGGCAGGCTCGTCAATGCAGTCCCAAATCCAGATCGAGCGCCAGAGATCTTCCCCCTCCCCCCAATTGACATCGGGAAGCCAGGACGGCGCATCGGTCGACTGCTTCTGCGCGTAGCCGCCATGGATGCCCGCGAGATCCGCGCCGGTGCCGGCCACGACCAGCAGCAGCCGGTCCCCAGCCGAAGACCAGTCAATTTGCTCGATGCGGCCTTGGACATCCGCGCCGGCGGTCAGGCTGTTGCCGAGCCATATTTCGATACGATCGAAACCCGCCTTATCGGTCGCGGTGGCGGCAGCCAGCCGATGGCCATCGGCCGGCAGCCGTATATGTCGCGTTTCGCGTTCGTTCAGCCGAACGGGAACTCCGCCGTTGCGGGCTACCCTATAGAGGTGATTGGCAACGCCATCCTCGGCGCCCCCGACAAAGCTCTGCCCGATGAAATAGGCGTCGGGATTTTCGGCGTGGCCGCACAGCCCTCTGGCCCCGAAGACATGCCCGTTCATACCAAGCAGACGGGTGTAGAAAGCGAGCGTCTCTGCAAACTGCGGCGATGATCGGAAATCCGCTTTCATGGCACCTTGTTTGTCCGCAACAGCCGATAGATGTCTCTAGACACCAGTGTACAATGGATTGATCCAGAGGCGGGCGCAAGCGCGAATTGCTTGACCGATCGCGCCTGCAATGCACAGTTCGGCTCGACCGATCCACATGACGAGGGAAAGTGCGTGGACATATCCGACCGGGTCCAGACGATCTTTGCAAACGAGGTGATCTGGGACGCACATTCGGGTTTCATGCCAGATCCGGCGGCCAATCTCGACAATCTGCAGGTATGGCGTGACGCCGGCATCGACTATCTTTCCATCGATGTCGGCTTCGATCTCCTGCCATGGGAAAAGACCGTCGCGACGCTCGCCGCGTTCCGCCACTGGATCCTTGCCCGGCCGGAGCAATATGCGCTCGTGTCCTCGGTCTCGGAAATCGCGTCGGCAAAGGCCGATGGCAAGCTCGCAGTCACTTTCGACATCGAGGGCATGAATGCTTTGAATGGCCGCGTGGAGATGGTCGAGTTCTACCATCGGCTCGGCGTGCGCCAGATCCTCTTCGCGTATAACCGCAACAATCTCGCCGGCGGCGGCTGCCACGACGAGGACATCGGCCTGACCGCCTTCGGCCGCCGCGTGATCGACGAGATGAATCGGCTCGGCATGTTCGTGGACGTGACCCACACTGGCTACCGGACCACAATGGACGTCATGGAATACACGGACCGTCCGGTGATCTTCTCCCACTCCAATCCGAAAGCGCTTTGCGGACACGGCCGCAACATCACCGACGAGCAGATCAGGGCTTGCGCCCGCACCGGCGGCATCGTCGGGGTCGTTGGCCTCAACAGGTTCCTCGGCGACAATCGCATCGATTCCGAGCGCATGGCGGATCATGTCGCATATCTGATCGACGTCGCCGGGCCCCGCCATGTCGGCATCGGCCTGGATTATGCTTTCCCGGTCGAGATTGACGGCATCGATACCCTCATCGCGGACAATCCGCAGTTCTGGCCGAGGGACGAATATCCCGAAGGTAAGACCAACTATGTCGAACCACGGCAATTGCTGGAACTCGCCGAAGTCTTGCTGCGCCGGGGACAGGCCGAGCGAACTGTGCGCGATGTGATGGGCGGGAATTTCATGCGGCTGGCAGGCGAAACATGGAGATAGGCGTCGGGATACCGGATCGAATCCGCTGAACCCGATCACCCAGACATGTGACTACTTTCTTCTGGACACGAGTGTCCGGACGTAGCAGGCTGATGGTTCCCGTTGCCGCCGGAACGAGCGAAAACGCCACGGCTGACATCGAATGATGCATAATCAAAGAGGGTCGAACATGAACAAACTTCCCACGATGAACCTTTCACGCCGCACGGTGCTCGCGGGCGCCGGGGCGCTTGGCCTAGCATCGCTGATCTATCCCGGTGCGCAAGCCCGCGCGGCGGGGTCGACCCTCAGGGTGCGGTCTTACGCCGACATCCAGATTCTCGATCCGGCATTCCGTCTCGCCGCTCCGGAGGGCGACATCACCAACGTCATCTTCGCCGGGCTGGTGATCACGACGGCCGGCGATAAATGGGGCTGGAAGCCGATGGCCGTCGAGACGATAGATCAGCTCGACCCGCTGACGATCGCGTTCAAGCTGCGTGATGATATCGGCTTCACCGATGGTTTTGGCCAGATGACGGCGGATGACGTGAAGTTCTCGATCGAGCGCATCGCCGATCCGAAGAATGAGTCGCCCTATGCCGGCGACTGGGTGACGCTGAAGGAGGTCGAGGTCAAGGACAAACTGTCGGGCGTGATCCACCTCAAGGAAGCTTTCGCGCCGCTGTGGACATCGACTTTGCCGACCCCGTCCAGCACCATCCTGTCCAAGCGCGCAGTCACCGAGGCCGGCGGGAAGCTCGGCGTCAAGGCCGTTGCCCAATCGGGGCCGTACTTGCTCAAGGAATGGCTGCCCAAGCAGCGCACCGTGCTCGTCCGCAACCCGGACTGGAAGTATGAGCAAGGCGCCTATGACGAGATCCACGTCCATCCGATCGAGGACGAGAAGACCGCCGAACTCGGCTACGAGGCAGGCGATCTCGACTATACCTGGACCTCGGTGTCGTCGATCAAGCGCCTCAAGGAGACTCCGCCGGCGGATACGACGGTGGTCGAGAAACCGTCGCTGGCCTTCGTCTGGTTCGGCATGAACAAGGCCGTTGCGCCCTTCGACAATCCCGATGCCCGCCGCGCCGTGCAATATGCCGTCGACCGCAAGGCCGTCGTTGACGCCGCCTATTTCGGCGCCGCGGCCACCGCCACCGGTATCATCGCGCCCGGCCTGCCAGGACATCGCGAAAAGAACCTCTACGACTACGATCCCGACAAGGCACGTGAACTAATCGAAAAGGCCGGTCTCAGCGGCCAGACTGTCGTGCTCGACATTCTCAACAAGACGGAGCGACTGTCGGCCGCCCAAGTCATCCAGGCCAATCTGGCGGAGGTCGGTGTCACCGTCGAGATCAAGCAGAACGACAGCGGTACCTTCTGGACGCTCGGCTCGAAGGAGAACGAGTATTCCAAGAAGCTGCAGATGGTGGTGCAGCGCTTCTCGATGCAGCCCGATCCGAGCTGGGCAACGGAGTGGTTCACGCGCAGCCAGATCGGAGTCTGGAATTGGGAAAGCTTCGACAGCGAGGAATTCGACAAGCTTGTGGCCGAAGGCAAGATCGAGCTCGATCCGGCCAAGCGCGACGTCATGTACAAAAAGATGCAGGACCTCATGGAGGAAAGCGGCTGCTATGTCTTCCTTACCCACGAGGTCGCGGGGGTAATGTACCGCAACAGCGTCGCCGCTGCCCTGAAGCCGAACGGCGAGCCGGTGTTCGCGGACTTCAAGCCCGCCTGACGATGGCGCTTCCAGGCACGGCGCGGGGCCGTCCAGGTCTATCCTGAGATGCTCCGCTACGCACTCAAGCGGCTTGGGCTCGGCATCGTCATCGTGAGCGTCGCGATGATGATGCTGTTCGCTATGGTCTACGTCATACCCGGAGACCCCGCGTCTGTGGCGCTAGGCCCACGCGCGACGCCACAGATGATCGAGGCTTTGCGTGCGCGCATGGGCCTTGATCAGCCGATCTGGATGCAGTTCTTGAAATTCTATACGTCCGCCGTTCGCGGCGATCTCGGCACCGAGGTTTTGTCCGGCCGCCAAGTGCTTGACGTCGTATTCGAACAGATACCCTTCACGCTCGCCTTGATCGCCGGGGCGATTTCGTGGTCGGTCCTGCTCGGCATTCCGCTCGGTTGCATCGCCGCGGTCCGGCGCGGCGGCTTCGTCGACCGCGTTGTCGGCATATTGTCGGTCGCGGTGATCGCCCTGCCGTCTTTCGTCATCGCCATCTATTCCCTACTGATCTTCGCGGTGGCGCTGCGGTGGCTCCCGGCGATCGGAGCCGGCGAACCGGGCAATCTGAAGAGCCAACTCAGCGCTCTGATTTTGCCGTCGCTTGCCGTCGGCCTGGGCTGGGTCGGCTACATCGCGCGCATGGTGCGCGCCTCCATGCTGGAGACGCTGGAGGCGAGCCACATCCGCACCGCCCGCGCCTTCGGCCTAACCGACACGCGCATCACTTATTCCTATGCCTTGCGGATTGCGATCCTGCCGACGATCACCCTGCTCGGCGTCGGCATCGGCCACATGCTGTCGTCCTCGGTCTTCGCCGAAATCGTCTTCGCGAGGCCGGGCATCGGCAAGCTCGTCTATGAAGCCATTTCCGTCCGCAACTATCCGATCGTCACCGGCGCCGTGCTGGTGACGACCGTCTTCTTCGTCGTCGTCAACGTGCTTGCCGACATCGTCATCGGCGCATTGGATCCCCGTGTCAGAGCAAGCTTTGATTGAGCAGCGGCCGCTGACGCGGCTCGGCGGCCTGGGACGGGTCCTGCGGCGCATCATGCGCGAGCCGCTCGGCGCGCTCGGGCTGTCCCTTGTCGTGTTCGTCGTCTTCATGGCGCTGTTCGCCGACTTGCTCTCCTCCTATGCGCCCACCAAGCTCTCGCCCGCCGACCGCTTTCAGCCGGCAAGCTGGCTGCATCTTCTCGGCACCGACCATCTCGGTCGTGATCTGTTCTCGCGCGTGCTGCATGGCGGCCGCATCGCACTTGCCATCGCCCTCGGCGCAACGGGAGCATCGCTCGTCATCGGCATCGTGCTCGGCCTTGTCGCCGGCTACGGACCGCGCTGGCTCGACAATCTGATGCTTCTTCTGTTCGATGCGCTGAAGAGTTTTCCAACCGTGATGCTGGCCCTGACGCTGGTGACGCTCACCGGCCCGTCGCTCACGGCCGTCGTGGTTGTCGTCGTTCTCGTCAGCGTGCCCGGGTACGCGCGCATCATCCGCACGCAGACCTTGGTCCTGAAGTCGGCCGAACACGTCATGGCGGCGCGTTCGATGGGGGCAAGCACGACCCGCATCCTCGCCGTCCACATCATGCCCAACGTCATCGGCCCCATCCTGATCCTCGCCTCGATGGACATTCCGGTCGTGGTGGCGATCGAGGCGGGTCTAAGCTTCCTCGGCCTCGGCGTGCGGCCACCCATGCCGAGTTGGGGCTCGATCCTGAACGACGGCTTCGCCAACATCCGCGACTCCTACTGGATCGTCGTCGCGGGCGGTCTCCCGATCGTTCTGACGACGCTCGGCTTCACCTTCCTCGGAGAGACGTTGCGCGATGTCTTCGACCCGCGGCTGAGGGGGCGCGGATGACGGTCCTCGACGTCCGCGACCTCAGCGTCGATTTCGCCACCGAGGGCGGCACCCTTCAGGCCTTGAAAAAGGTCGAACTGACCGTGCCGAAGAATCGCATCGTCGGTGTCGTTGGCGAATCCGGCTGTGGCAAGTCCACGCTGATCAACGCCATTCTCGGACTGCTCGCCGACAATGGCAGCGTCACGTCCGGCCGTATTCTTTTCGAGCAAGGCCAGGACCTTGCGCATCTCGACGGCGCGGCGATGCGCGCCCTGCGCGGGCGCAAGATCGCCACCGTATTCCAGGATCCGATGGGCGCGCTCAACCCGGTGCTGTCCGTCGGCCGGCAGATGCGCGACATCCAGTACCGGTCCAGCGTATCCCGCAAGGAAAAGGATGCGCGTTCCGTCGCTATGCTGCGCAAGGTTCGCATACCCGATCCGGAAAAGCGCCTGTCGCAGTTCCCGCATGAATTCTCCGGCGGCATGAAGCAGCGCATCGCCATCGCCATGGCGCTGATGATGGAACCCTCACTGCTGATCGCCGACGAGCCGACCACGGCGCTCGACGCGACACTCGAAGTCACGATCATCGAGCTTCTCAAAGAACTCCAGCAGCAGATCGGCTGCTCGGTCCTGTTCATCTCGCACCATCTCGGCGTCATTGCCGAACTCTGCGACGAGATGATCGTCATGTATGCAGGCGAGGTGGTGGAGCGCGGCACGACCCGCGACATCTTCCACAATGCGCGCCATCCATACACACGCAAGCTGCTGGCCTGCGATCCCGCCCGCCTATCGCATCGGGCGGCGCGCCTGCCGACCATTCCCGGCACGCTGCCCGACCTGCGTCGTCGGCCGACAGGTTGCGTCTTCAAGACGCGCTGTGAGATCGCCGACGGAGTCTGTTCCTCCATGCCACCGGACACCGTCATCGCCGAAGGCCATGTCGCTCGGTGCTGGCACACGAGCGAGGCGCTGACGGTGGAAGCCACGGCATGACGTCTGAACCGCTGCTGACCGTCTCTGACCTGCGTGTGCGGTTCCGCATGGGCGGGATCATGGCCGGTCTGTCGGGTCAGCCGACCAGCATCGAAGCGGTCGCCGGTGTCAGCTTCTCTCTGGAGCGCGGCCGCACCTTCGCGCTTGTCGGTGAATCCGGCTCCGGCAAGACAACGCTGGCACGCGCTGTGAACGGGCTCCAGGACGCCGCCGGCGGCTCGATCCGCTTTGAAGGTCGTGAACTGCGGGATATTTCGAAAGCCGACTGGAAACCGCTTCGCCGCCGCATGTCAATGATGTTCCAGGACCCGGTCGGCTCGTTGTCACCGCGTCTCAGCGTGCGCTCGATCCTGGCCGAACCCTTCGCCATTCACGGGTTGTCGGGCAAAGACGCGAATGCCGAGGTCCTGCGTCTGCTCGCGCTGGTCGGCCTGCCGCGCGACTTCGCCGAGCGCTACCCGCACCAGCTTTCAGGCGGCCAGGCCCGGCGTGTCGGTGTGGCGCGCGCCGTCGCCCTTGATCCGGTGCTGATCATCGCCGACGAGCCGACCGCAGGCCTCGATGTATCGGTGCAGGGCGAGGTTCTGAACCTGCTCAACGACCTGCGCGACCGCATGGGCCTGTCGCTGCTTATCATCACACACAACCTGCATGTCGTGCGCCAGATCGCCGACAGCATGGCGGTGATGTATCTCGGCCGCTTCGTCGAGGATGGCGAGACCGAGGCGATCTTCGCCGCGCCGCATCATCCCTACACGGCGGCCTTGCTGTCAGCCAATCCCGAGCCGGATCCGGACAAGGTGCACAACCGCATCGCGCTGCCGGCTGAAGTCCCCTCTCTGCTTGCGCGGCCTTCCGGCTGCGAGTTCCACACAAGATGCCCCTTCGCGCGCGACAAGTGCGCGACCGATGCCCCTCACCCGATGCGAATGGGCGCGAGCCTTTTCACCTGCCATTTTCCACTAAACACAGAGACCGAGGCGGCACGCGCCAGCACCGGTTAGGAGAATATGATGGACGACATTCGCGTGGTCACCGAGTTTCCCCGCACGGTGCGCGAGATCGAGAACACGTGGATTCCCATGCCGGACGGCGTGAAGCTCGCCGCGCGCATCTGGCTGCCTGAGGACGCGGAAGCCGACCCTGTTCCCGCCATCCTGGAATATCTTCCCTATCGCAAGCGCGACGGAACGGTGGAACGCGACGCGCTCACGCACCCCTACTTTGCCGGCCACGGCTATGCCTGCGTACGCGTCGATATGCGTGGGACCGGCGACAGCGAAGGCATCTGCAAAGGCGAATATCTCAAGCAGGAGCAGGACGACTGCCTCGCCGTCATCGATTGGCTCGCTGAACAGTGCTGGTGCTCGGGCGCGGTCGGCATGATCGGCATTAGTTGGGGCGGCTTTAACGGGCTGCAGGTAGCGGCCCGCCGCCCGCCGGCCCTGAAGGCGGTGATCTCGCTGTGTTCGACCGACGACCGTTATAATGACGATGTGCATTATCTCGGCGGCGCACAGATGTGCGACAATCTGATCTGGGGCACCACTGCCTGGGCCATCGCCATGACACCTCCCGACCCCCTGATCGTCGGCGATCGCTGGCGCAAGATGTGGGAAGACCGGCTGAACGGCAACGGCATCTGGATGCAGGACTGGTTCGAGCACCAGCGCCGCGACGACTTCTACAAACACGGCTCGATCTGCGAGAACTATGCCGACGTGGAGATACCGGTCTATGCCGTTGGCGGTTGGGCCGACGGCTATCCCAACCCGATTTTCCGCATGCTTGAGAACCTGCCCGGCATCCGCAAGGGTCTGATCGGCCCATGGGGACACAAATATCCGCACTTCGCCATGCCGGGACCGCGCATGGGTTTCCTGGAGGAATGCCTGCGCTGGTGGGACCAATATCTGAAGGACATCGACACCGGCATCGCCGACGAGCCAATGCTGCGCGCCTGGGTGCAAGATCCCATCCCACCGGCTGCGATCTATGACGAGCGACCCGGCCGCTGGGTCGCCGAACCGTCGTGGCCTGGCGCCGGCGTTGGCGAATTGTCCCTGGCGCTGGCCCCCGGTCGCCTTGCGGCCAATGTCCGCAGCGACGAGGTCCTGCCGATTTCCTCGCCCGAGACCGCCGGGCTGTCCTCCGGCGCATGGTGCGGCTACGGCGTCCTGCCGACCTTGCCAGTCGATCAGCGCATGGAGGCCGGCAACTCGCTCATCTTCGAGACGGAACCGTTGACGGAAGCCGCCGAAATCCTCGGCTTTCCCGAATTCGAGGTGACGCTGGCGTCCGACAAGCCGGTGGCGCTGATTTCGGCAACGATGTCGCTGGTGTTGGAAGACGGCGCTGCCGCACGCGTAAGCTATGGCATCCTCAACCTCACGCACCGGCACGGGGATCTCGACCTCGAACCGATGACGCCGGGCAAGACGGAAACCATCGGGATGAAGCTGCGCTGCTGCGGTCAGCGATTTGAGAAAGGCCAGCGCATCCGGCTCGCCGTTGCGACGGCACACTGGCCGATCGTTTTTCCCGGACCCGAGAAGGTGACACTGTCTATCCATTGTGCCGGCAGCAGGCTGATCTTGCCGGTTCGCAAGCCGCAAGCCGTGGATGGCGCGCTAGCGGACTTTAAAAGGCCCGAGAGCGCGAAGCCAACGGAGCAGAAGGTCATCAAGGCCGGCGAGCCGTTCCGTCGCGAGGTGACGACGAACCAGGTCAACGGCGAGACTGCCTATACCCTGATCAATGACGCCGGCACGGTGCTGCATCCGCATACGGGTATCACGCTCTCCGCTAAGCACACGGAGGTCTTCACCGTTCATCCCGACGATCCGAATTCGGCGCGTGGCACCGTCACCTGGAACAAAGCCTATTCGCGCGGCGACTGGGAGGCGCGGGTATCGGTGTCCGCTACCGTGCGGGCGCTGCGGGATGTCTGGCGGATGGAAACGCACATCGTCGCCCGGGACGGTGATGAGATCGTGGTCGATCGCAATGAGGTCAGGGAGTTTCCGCGCGATCTGAACTGAGGCGCGGCGGGGAGGACGTGTGAGCGAGACGAGGGCAGATGAACGCGCAGCCCGCAGACGAGGGCGCGGTGCGGTTGGCGCTCAGACGACGCGCAAGGTAGACTACCACAATCTGCGCAGCCCATTCTTGCCACAACACGTCTTTTCCGACGACCAAGTCGCCGCGATTCACGATACCGCGCTCCGCGTGCTTGAAGAACTCGGCATGCGTATTCTCTTGCCGGAGGCCCGCGCGATCTTTGCCGCGGCCGGCGCATTGGTCGACGAAGAGACGCAGATGGTGCGGATCGGCCGCGACCTGGTCGCCGCCTCCCTTGCTGCTGCGCCGCGCTCGATTCATTGTCATGCCGGCGTGCCCGACCGCGACGTGAAGCTCGAACTTGGCGTGATGACCTTCATCGGCGGCAGCGGTGCGCCTAACGTGACCGACCGGGAGCGTGGCCGGCGCGCCGGCACGCTTCAGGATTTCTCCGATTTCGTACGCCTGGTCCAAGGCTTCGATGCCCTGCAGATCCAGGGTGCCTATGTCGAGCCGCAAGACGTCGATATCCGCGTCCGGCACTACGCCGCGACGCGTGCGCAGTTGACCCTTTCCGACAAGCTGCCCTTCATCTTCGCGCGGGGGACGCCGCAGGTCCAAGACGTGTTCGAGATGATCCGGCTGGCGCGGGGACTCTCGCACGACACCATTCGCAACGGCGTCCATTGCTACACCGTCATCAACACCAACTCGCCTCGGCAGCTCGACATACCCATGGCGCAGGGCATCATCGACTTCGCCCGAGCCGGGCAGGTTTCCATTATCACGCCCTTCTGCCTTGCCGGCGCAATGGCGCCGATAACAGTCGCGGGCGCATTGACGCTTCAGCATGCGGAGGCGCTGGCTGGCATCACCCTCGCTCAGTTGGCCCGGCCAGGCGCGCCGGTCCTTTACGGAAGCTTCTCCTCGAATGTCGACATGAAATCCGGTGCGCCCGCCTTCGGCACTCCTGAGCACGTCAAGGCAACGCTCGGCGCCGGTCAGCTCGCGCGCCACCTCGGCCTGCCCTGGCGCTCAGGTGGTGGTAGTGCGGCCAATGTCTCGGACGCGCAAGCCGCACATGAAAGTCAGTTCGCACTGTGGGGCTCGGTGTTGGCCGGTGCCACAGTCTGTATCCACGCCGCTGGCTGGCTGGAAGGCGGCCTCAACGTTTCCTTCGAGAAGCTCATAACGGATCTGGAGGCGCTGCAATCAATCGCCGAACTCTGCCGTGAAACACCGGGCGACGACAATGCCATAGGCTTCGACGCTATCGCCGAGGTCCAGCCCGGCGGTCATTTCTTCGCTGCCGCGCATACGATGAGCCGTTACCGCGACGCGTTCTACGAGCCACTCGTGGCGGACTGGCAGAATTTTGGCAATTGGACAAAATCCGGATCGCGCACAGCGACCGAGCGCGCAACCGGGATATGGAAGAAGCGGCTCGCCGAATTCACGCCGCCCGCCGCAGCCGCCACAACCGCCGAAGCACTCGATGAGTTCATCACTCGGCGTTCCGCGGAAGGCGGCGCCCCTCCCGTGTCCTGAGCCGTAGCCGCTTGCCGGCTATTTCCCTTCGCGCGATGTCACACGCCGCGTGAATTCTACGAAAGCGTCAAACTCGTGCGGGGTCGGATCCTTGCCGGTATGGGTCTTGACGTAGGCCGGTACCAGAGACAGACGATTGCGCATGGGCTCGACGATCTCGAGCGAGTAGTATCCGATCTGCACGAAGTAGAGGACGCGTGCCCTTACGAAAGCTTCCGTTTCCTCGTAGCCGTACCGCCGGAACATTTCCCGGATGGCGTCGACGCGCGTGTCGTCGGCCTCGTCGACGATCCTGTGCACGTCTGGCGACTGCCTGGCCCAGGCTCGGATCGCGAAATCGAGCCGCGGATCGAAGAGCGTTTCGTCGACCCAGTTTTCAAACACATTCAGCACGGCTTCAGTGATGGTATCAGCCGGTCGCGATGCGCGTTCCACGATAACTTGTGTGTTGCGGTTGCGCCAATAGTCCAGAAGGTGGTCAAGCAGATCCTGGCGGCTCTTGAAATACCAGTAGAAACTCGACCGCGAGACACCAAGGCGCTGTCCGAGCGAGAGAATGCGCACCGATTCCACACCTTCGGACACCATGGCTTCAAGCGCGATGTTTAGCCAATCCTCGCGCGTCACCTTGATGTTGCCTGTCGCGACCGGGCGGCGATCCTCATCTTGGTCGGTAGGGCTCGCGAACATTGAGGTCAGACGCTTTCAACCAAGGAGAATGATCGGCGCGACGCTGCTACAGCCGCGCAGAACGTTCAAGTCATTGCCATCTTTAACGCGCGGCCTGGCACTTGATGTGCGCGCGAGTTCAGGTGGGGAACCTCAAAGGTCTGAGCCACGTCCGCCTTTAAGTGGCCGCGGCCTGCCAGAATGACCGACATTGGCGGCGCCACTGTTCTTGCGAAGTCGCAGGCTCACTGTCAATCCGCAAATTCACGCAGAAAATGACGAACACCTGCAAATCGGCTTCCACGACCTTCCGGAAAATCCAAAAGTCACCGCGGTCTCTTCCATGGGCATCTCCTGAGAGTGTGCATCACAGCGGCACCGCGGTCGGAGTCTGCAATGGCTTCGAAAACTTCGCGGTGCAGATCTACATACCTACGCCAGGCATTTTTGCCGACCTGCATCAGATTGCTCGTCGGATAACCATAGTTTTGCAATGGGTGAACATCCAGCAGCGATCTTTAACAAAATAGCGCCTGTCATCCTTATGACTAATTAGATATAATAAAATTTTAACTTTTACTGCTTGCGCCATATTCGACGGTTCTGTTTTCTCATTGCAAATTGAAGATTCCCCTTCCCTTAGGGAAATCTAGATGCTCTATTAAGCGCATCAACATTTTTGCAGCCACCCGAGAAGATACCGTAAAGTAGAAGCTCTCGGCTTTTGTACTTGAGCGTTTTCGAGAATGACGTAACCCGAGGGGAGGGCGGGGCATGGATCTGGCTGGCCTGAAAACCTATCTGGACGGCCTCGGTCCGACCTTCACGCTCGCGTCCAGCGATGCATACCTCCCGTCCGTGCTGCAGGAGCTGCTGGGCACGATGCCCGGCAAGGCCATCGTGCTGACGGTGGCGCAAGGCGCAATCACCATCAACGGCAGCGTGCTGACGATCACGGCGACGAGCACCGACACCTGGCCGGTGACCGGCCTCGGCTCGGCCAAGATCGTGCTTTCGACCGCCGTGTTGACGGTCACCGATGCGGCGACGCCCAGCGCTAATGCCACTGTCGGCGGGCAACTCCCGGTTGGGGCCGGCGCCTCGGCCGGGGTTACGGTCACGCCGTTCCAGGCTTCCTCGACCTGGACGATCGCGCTGACCGGCACGACCGGAAGCGTGACGCCGACCGAATTGATCGTGCTCGGCACCGGGACGACGCTGCCTTTCGCCATACCGCCCAAACTCGATCTCTTCACCCAGGTCGCGACGGTCGATCCGAAGGCATTCGAGATCCGCTTCACGCCGGCGGGCGGCCAACCCGCCGCCTATCGCTTCGGCGTCTCGGTCAATGGTGCAAGCTGGAGCCTCATTCCCAACATCATCGACTTCGACGGCATGGATCTCGCCGCGCTGATCGGCGGAGGCGGCTGGGCGGTCACCACCATCGGCCATCTCAGCGTGGGAAACGTTCCCCTCGACATCGGTGTGCAGTTCAGCAACGGCCAAGTCTGGCAGGCCTTCGTCCAACCGACGACGGGCGACACTTTCCCCGGCATCGTCGAATTCGCCAACTGGATCGTCAGCGGCAGCGGCTCGGGCACCTCGCAGGGCTTCGCCGACCTGGGCCTGAACCCCAGGGCATTCGACCTTGCCCTGTCACGGGTGGTGCTGAGCTTCGATCCGGCCAAGGCCGAGGTGAAGTCGCTGCTCATCGCCAGCGAACTGACCATCGTCGGCCTCGTCCTCGACCTCGCCCTGATCCTTCCGGACCTGACGCTGACCGGCAATCTGCACGACAACAAGCCGGTCAAGGTCGTCGATATGCTGACCGCGGCCAAGCTGTCGACCGCATCGGTGCCGCAGAACCTGACTATCGCCGAAGCCAGCTTCTCGGCAGCACCGAAGGACGGCAAATATTCCGTCAACGTCGAGGTCGACGGCATTTGGACCGAGGGTCCGGTCAAGCTGGAGACGATCAAGGCCAGCGTCAACTACGCCAAGGTGACAGGCGCTTCGAGCCAGAGCCCGTTCACCGGCCGGTTCGAAGCGGTGATCGGGCTCGGCGACGTGGCCGAGATCGACCTTGGGGCGGAATATGCCGGCGCAACCGAAGGCTGGACCTTCTCCGGCGGCCTGCTCGCCGGGACGACGGTCAAGATGTCCGACGTCATCAAGGAGCTTGGCTCGACCTGGGGCATCGGCACCGTCCCCGGCCCGCTGGAGAGCCTGACGCTGACCGCGCTGTCGGTATCCTACCAGACCGGCACCAAAACCTTCTCGTTCAATTGCGAGGGTGGCTTCGTCGTCGACAAGACGGACGTCAAGGTGGTCTTCACCATCGACCTCGCGCCCACCCAAGGCAAGAGCGCGGGCGACGGCGAGATCGTCGGCACCAAGGGCTATACGGCGAAGTTCGGCGGCTCGGTCTCGGTCGGCAGCAATACGTTCGACATCGTCTTCGATACCGAAAGCACCGGCACCGACATCTTCGTGGCCGACTATGTCCATACCGGCGATCCAGTGGCGCTCGCAGCACTCATCGCCGACGTGTCGACGACGATAGCGGCCGGCATTCCGGCCGGCATCAAGATCGATCTCCAAGAGGTCAAGTTCGTCTTCCTTGCCGAGAAAGGACAGGACAACCTTTGGGCCTTCGGGCTGCGCCTCGGCACCAGCTTCGCGCTGAACGAGATCCCGGTGATCGGACCGAAGCTGCCGCCGGAGCTGACGCTGTCGGTCGAGAAGCTGCAGATCCTCTACGCTTCGGCCGTGATCGGCGACAAGCAGGCCGGCACGATCAACGCCATCCTGCCAAAAAACGTGACGCCGCTGCCCACTGCCGGTGCCGGCCAGGGCATCGCCTTCGAGGCCGACTTGACGGTCGGGTCGTTCAAGAAGCACCTTCAGGCCGGCGTGAAGCCCCCCGCGAAAGCCTCGCCGGCCGCTGTTGCGGCGCCGGCGCGCCGCCGTGCCGCAACTCTGGCCGCCGCGACGGGATCGAATGCTCCGGCCAGCGGCAGCGATCCGATCCAGTGGTTCGACCTGCAGAAGCAGATCGGGGTCTTCAACTTCCAGCGCGTCGGCGTCGGCTACGTCAACAATGAGCTTGAAATCGCGCTCGACGCCTCCCTCGCGGTCGGCCCCCTCGCCTTCTCGGTCGACGGGCTGACGGTCGGTTCGCCGCTGACCACGTTCAAGCCGAGCTTCTCGTTCAGCGGCCTGTCGCTGTCGTTCGACAAGCCGCCGATCGACGTCGGCGGCAGCTTCCTGCGCGCCACGGACACGGTGAACGGCAAGGATGTGACCTCGTTCTACGGCCAGTTGAACGTCCAGGTCTCGTCCTTCGGGCTGAAGGCGGTGGGCGGTTGGACGCCCGACACGGGATCGTTCTTCATCTATCTCAGCATCGATGCGCCGATCGGCGGGCCGCCGGCGCTGTTCGTCACCGGCATCGCCGGCGGACTCGGGCTGAACACCAGCCTGACGCTGCCGACGGTGGACAATGTCGGCACCTACATCCTGCTGCCCGGCTCCGCCCCGAAACCCGCGGACAGCCCGCGCGAGACCATCGCCAACGTGCTGACCGCGCTGCGCGACACCATCCACCCCGAAGTGGGGCAATACTGGGTGGCGGCCGGCATCTCGTTCACCTCGTTCGAGATGATCAAGGCGCGCGCCGTCATTTCCGTCGCCTTCGGGGTCGAGACGCAGATCGGCGTGGTCGGCACCATCGCCATGACCTTCCCGACTGGCGCGCCGAACCCGGTCGCCTATATCGAGGTCGACATCGTCGCGTCGTTCACGCCCTCGACCGGGCTGCTGTCGGTGGATGGGCGGATCAATCCGGCGTCCAACCTGTTCGCCGGCTTCGTGAAACTCTCGGGCGGCTTCGCCTTCTACATCTGGTTCTCGGGGCCGAATTCCGGCAACTTCGTGGTGACGCTCGGCGGCTATCACCCGGCCTTCGACAAGCCGCCGATCTACCCGGTCGTCCCGCGCCTCGGCATGAGCTTCGCGCTCGGGCCGTTCAAGGTGATTGGCGAAGCCTATTTCGCGCTGACGCCCGGCGCGTTCATGGCGGGCATCCGCATAAGCGCGACCTGGGCACTTGGCCCGATCAAGGCCTGGTTCGACGCCGGCGTCGACTTCCTTATCGCCTGGGCGCCGTTCCACTACGAGGCGGACGCCTTTGTCGGCATCGGCTGCTCGGTGGACCTCGGACTGTTCACGCTGAACATCCATATCGGCGCCGACCTCTACATCTGGGGTCCGGAATTTGGCGGGCGCGCCGACATCGACCTCGACGTGGTGTCCTTCTCGATCGCGTTCGGCGCCGTACGGCAGGCGCCGCCGCCGGTCGGCTGGCAGACTTTTTCCGAAAAGTTCCTGCCGGCTCCCTCCGACGCCCCTGTCCAGAAGACCGCGATGCTCGCCGCCCTCCCCGGCGCCGCGCCGCAGAAGCTCATCACCAACGTCATCCGCGCGACGGTCGAGGCCGGCAAGCTCGCCGACGGTAGTGGGGCGGTGAACTGGATCGTCGACCCCGACGCCTTCCGCATCCTGACGGCGAGCACCGTGCCGGCGAACCGCGCCACCTGGGCGACCACACCCACGACCAATAAACCCCCGACCAATCAGGAACTGCCGAACATCCTCGCCGACTACCGCCGCACCGACCCGGTGCCGGCGCTGCTCACGCCGGCGGACGGGCTTGCGCTCCGCACTGCGGCGCCACCGCCGCCGCCGCCCTCGGCGCCGCCCGGAATGGCGCTGATCCTGTCGCGCAACGTGAAGACGGCGGAGGCGCCTGCGGTCTGGGAGCCCGACCTGCATATCGGCCCGATGGACGAGAGCGACGTGATCTCGACCCACGCCATCGCGCTGACCAAGGCCGACACCAACGGCGACTTCACCGACTATGTCACGACCTTCAGCGTCGAGCCGGTGCTCGCCCCTTCGAGCACCGCGCTGTGGGGTAAGAAAAAGCAGAAGCCCGCCGCCAACGACAAACGGCTTATCGAGCATTCGCTGACCGGGTTCCGCATCTCGGCGGTGCCACGGACACCGGCCCAGGTCAGCGGCATCCCGCTGCTGCAACTGATGTATGGGAGCGCCTACACCGTCAACTACACCGCCGAGACCGCGACGGTGGACACCAGTTCCACCGTCACCTCGGCCTTAGACGATGACGACTTCACCATCACCGTCACGGGCACCATATCCGCGACGCTGCCGAACACCGACTTCGTGCTGAACGCCATCGGCGACACGGACGTTGCCAAACGCCGCGCGACGATCCTCGATAATCTCGTCGCGAACGGTTTCGCGACCACGCCGTCCGCGAAGATCAACGTGACGCTGTTCGCCACCGCCACAGCCCTGACCGACTGGCCGCGCGCGGCCGTGCTGGGAGCCGCCCCATGAGCCGCGCCCCGAAACCTCCCGCAAAGGCGTCGCCGCCTTCCGTCGCCGACGAATACGTCACCTTCATCCAGCACCGCATCCCCGGGCTGGCAGACGGCACATACGAACTCACCGTCTCGCAGAGCGTGACCGACACTGCCGGCAAGGCGATTGCCGGCGACGGTCTCGAACGCTCCTACCGCTTCGCCGTGCAGGGCGACCGGTTCAGCATCCGCAACCCCGCTGCAACGGTGTCGAGCGTCTTTCCGGCGAACAATGCGACGGGCGAGTTCGACACGGTCTTTGCCCATGCGGTGTTCAACCTGCCGGCCTTTCCGTGGTCGCGCTATCCCACGACCACAGAGTCGGCAGCATTGAAGGCGCTGTCCTCGGGAGAGGACGTCGAGGCCGACGTTCCGACCTGGCTGGCGGTGCTGATCCTCGACGACGACGACCTGGCGCCCTATCCCAAGTCGGCCTATCCCAACCTGTCGCTCGACCCGGTGACCGCGCAGGTCCGGGACCTGTTTCCGCAGGCGGCGCTGCCGCCGAAAAGCCGCAAGAGCACGCTGGGCACGTCATACTCCTATTTCGACGGGGCGACCGATACCAACGGGCTGGAACTCGGCGAAAGCCTCGACGATCTGATCCAGCATATCGACCTGCCGATGTCGCTGTTCGTCGGCATCGCGCCGACGGTCGAGGACCTGAAGCTCACCGCCCATGTCCGCGAGGTCAGCATCGAGAACAAGCCGCTGCTGGCCGGCGTTGCCCAGCCGGAAGACCCGATCGGCACCTTTGCCATCGTCGTCGGCACGCGCTTGCCGCAGGCGAACCGAAGAACCCGCGCCTATCTCGTCTCGCTCGAGGCGTTGCAGCGCTTCCTGCCCAGCGACGATGACGGGACGACGCCGACCGGCCCGAATGTCGATATGACCCGTTCCATCCGCCTGGCGGTGCTGCAAGCCTGGACGTTCTTCTCGACGGGAACCTCAGCGACCTTCACGGACCGGCTGATGGCGCTGAATACGATCAAAGCCGGCTCGACCCCGGTCACCGGCCTGAGGCTCACCGCCGAGAAAGCGAGCCCGCTTGTGCAAAATGCGCTTGCCATGGGCTACGTGCCGATGAACCATGCGCTGCGCGACGGCGGCAACACCGTTTCCTGGTATCGCGGCCCGCTGGCGCCGACCACGACGGTCTGGGGCGAGATAAAACTCCCCGTCTCCTCGCCCGACCAGATGACGGTCTTCGACCCTACCACAGGGTTGCTCGACAGCTCGCTCGCAGCGGCCTGGACGATCGGACGCCTCGTCGCGCTGCAGGACAAGACCTTTTCGGCATCCCTCTACACCTGGAAGAAGGGGCTGACGCGTCAGGTGGTGGACGCGGCGGAACAGGAGATCATCGGTGACATCTTCAGTTCGCTCTTCGCCGCCGCACCGACGCCGGCTGCGCTGCTCGGCGCCAAGCCGGCGCCGGGGCCAGAGCTGCTGCACCGGGCGATTGGGCTGTTCGCGGCGCTGAGCCCCGCCGCGCGCCGGAGCCCCGACGAGCCGCCGCCGGCTGGCTCCCACCCGGAGGAGGACAAGTGAGATGAGAGCGACAGCCCGCACCCGCCTTCAGGCCAGCATCGCACTGTGCTTCGCCTCGCCGGCAGCCGTCAGTGCCCGTCTCGGCACGACCGATGTGCCCGCCGACATCAGCGCCTGGCTCGGCCGGCTGCATACGCTGATCGGCGTGCCCTTCCCCTATCTCGTCCCCGACGAAGGCATGCTGCCGCCCGAATCGATCCGCTTCTTCCGGCTCGACACCGCCTGGGTCGAGGCGCTGATCGACGGCGCCTTCAGCATCGGCCGCAACCTTACCTCGGCCGAAGACACCGCAACGCTGGCGCCGAGCCTGGCCGCCCCGCCGGTGAGGCCGAGCCTCGTGCTCGACCAGGCGCTGCATCCGCAAGTGACGGCCAAATCGCGGATAGCCGCGCCGCTTCGCCGCCGCCGCGCCGCGACGCGGGCCGCGGGTCCTCTCGCCGTCGCCGACGGGCCGCCCGTGCCGCAGCCCTGGTACGGCTTCATCCTGCGCTCCTCCGTGGTGTCCGACTATCCGGGTCTCGGCGTCAACGTCTATCCGAAGGGCCATAGTCCTGACGACAAGGGCGCGGAAATCATCCTGCTGCCGGTGCGCCGCCTCGACCTGCTGGGCGAGAAATCCGACACGCTGTTCTGCCTGGTCGAAGGCGAGCCCTACCACATCGACATCCACGAGGCTCCGGAGGTGCTGCACTACGGCATCGACACCTATGTGCCCAGCACCCCGCCACAGGCGACAAAAGTGCTGCGCCTTTTCACGGTCACCAACGGCCAGGTCAAGTGGACCGGAAAGACCGACAAGCCCCCGATCGGCGATGCGTTCCGCAGCAAGCAGCCGCGGGTGGTCAAGATGACCGCGCTCGCCGCCCAGGTCGCCAAGTCGAACGGGATAAAATCCGTCAATTCCGCCGAAATGGGATTCGAGATGACCGAGGGCGTCGGCAAGGTCACATTCGTGAACGGGAGCGCAACATGAGCGCTATCATCCCGCTGAATGTCGCCGCGATCCGCGTCAGCGGCTCCGACCAGAGCAACGTGACGCCCACTTTCAAGGGCCGAACGGCCGCCTTCGACCAGTTGCCTTACACGTCCGCCTCCAGGATCGCGAGCACCGGCGACACGATCGTCCGCCCGCTGGCCGACAACAGCGCGAGCTACCGGCTCGATGCCGGCATCCATCTCCACTGGGAACTGCCCGACCGATTCAAGCGCGGCGTGCAAGGCCCCGCCGACGGGCGCGTCACCTTTCCCGCGGCACCGAACCGCTGGCTGGTGATCCGCTCGTTCAGCCTCTACGACCCGGTCGCCAAGACCTGGGGGGCCGTCGCCCAGAGGGGCTGGATCGTCGAAAGCGACTATGTCAGCGCCACGCCCGCGCTCGGACCGCTGGGCGAGGAGCGACATCCGATCGCCATACCTGTGGCAATCGGCGCCACGCCCTTCAGCTACATGGGCCGCGTGCTCAAGGCCGATGGTTGGGACCCGGCAAAGGAGAATCCTGCCGACTACCTGCCGAATTACAGGGGCCCCAGCGGCGACCCGCTCTACCTCACCTGCATAGGCTTCGTCGGCCCTGCCTTCTCGGGCTACTATCCCGACTGCCGGAGCGTGTTCGGCTTCTGGGACAATTTCGGCGACGTCACGCTCGACGACAAGACTACTGTGGCCGACCTAATCACCGGCAGCAAGCAACTGCGCTTCCGGGCGAGCTACCAGGTCATGGGTTGGCTCTCGGACCCGACGGCGGACCCGCTCGCGGGGATGGCCGCGACGGTGACGAAGAATTATGCGACCTACCTCGCCCAGACCGTAGCCGAAAAAGTGCCGGTCAAGCGCACGCCGGCCGATATCTTCGTGACGCTCGCCGCGCAGCAGCTCGGCTGGACCTTCGACCCCGCGGCCATCGGCTATACGCTCGGCAAGGACAATGCCCTCGTTTCGCTCGACGTGCCGGCGACCAGCCTCGTCTCGGGCATCGTGCAGGAGATCGACTGGAACCAGCTCGATCCCGCCAGCGATACGCCGTTCCTCACCGCGCCGGGCGGCGGCACCTCGTGGAGCGACAATGTCGATCTCGCCATCGGCAACACCACCACCGAGGCGATATCCGCCCTCGTCCGCAGCCAGCTTCCAAAACCCTCCGGCACCGGCATCGAGTCGGACTACGAGTTCCTGCTCGACGCGCTGCAGCTCGGTATCCTGCGCGACATCGAGGACGGCGGCAACACGATGACCGGGCTGGTGGAATCGCTGCACAGCAGGGCCTTCGCGCAGCAGTCGGGTGGCCAGCTCTGGACGGTCTCGGCCCAGGCGCAGCCCTCGGCGGACGGCCAGCCGCCTGTGCAGCCGGTCGAGGTGACGCTGCCGCTCCCGCTCGCCGAGAGGCTCAACACGCTGAATCTGGCCCAGCAGGAATACGACGTTGGGCGTGAACGGCTGGTGACGCTGCGGCGGCAGCTCTTTATGGACTGGGTGATTTTCGTCAAGCAATACACGCGCGGCAATACCACTCCCCCGCCTATCGTCGGCACCAATGACCTCGGAGGCTTCCTCGCCACCTCGACGGGTGGCGAACTCGGCGCGGTAAAGGATCAGCAGGCAAAAATCGGGCTCGCCGCGTTCCCGCTCGATCCCGACGGGCGGCAGGTGATCGGCGTCACCACCCAGGACACCGGGAACACCGCCGCAACGCGTCTCGTCGCCGCCTTCAATGCCATGCAGGCCACCCTGAAGGCCGTCAATGCCGATGCGGCGGCAGCGACCGCCTCGCTGCTGGCCGCCCGTGGCCCCAAGGCCCTGCCGCCGCCTCCGGAATGGGTGCTGGAGGCGACGAGCGCCGCCCCCTACTGGCTGCCCACCGACACGGTCGTGGCGATGGAGGGGGACCGGATCGAGCCTGTCCGGCGCAACGGCGCGACGACAGCCATCGCGGTGCGCACTAGCGCCGAGGTCATCGACCGGTTGACGCTGGCCGCCGGCGGTGGATCGTGGACCGTGAAGGGCACTGACCTCGCGGGCCTGCTACCCGTTCCCCCCACCGCCGCGGACGCCGCAACGCTCGGCGCGGTAGCGGCCGAGACCGCGCTGCTGATGCCGATGAACGCGCCCCTCGTGGCGACGGCGCTCGCCGGCCAAGGCGGCGCCGGCAACCCGGCAGTAACCGGTGCCGCAACCTTCACCGCTGCGCTCGCAACGGCACAGGGAGGCGCCGCGCCGCTTTCCGGCGCGCCCGCTTCGGGGCTCTATGCCGCCGTCCGGGCGGTGGGATACAAGCCGGTGCCCGATCCCGTGCAGACAGTCACTACCCCGATCGCGCTCAGCGTCACGTTCACTGCGGCCAATGGCGGGGCGTTTCCGCCCGATCCTGTCGGCTGGCACACCCAGACGCTACTGCCAGAGTTCATGCCAACACGCGTGGACCCCTTCCTGCCGGTCTGGTTGGTGTGGAGCGCCTCGATCGATCCTCTGGCCCACGGCATGGGAACGGACTACACGCCAACCACCATCTCCGACCGTTTCGCCCTCGACAGCGACGCGGTGGACTATCGCTACCGTCTCGGCAGCGGCGCGCCCGTGCCGGGCTTCACCACCGGCAAGCCGGTCACTTATGCCGGAGCGGTCGTGCTGAACAAGCGCCCGACCGAAGGGCTGACGACGCAGATCGACACCTACATCTCGGATTATCCGCCCGATCCGACCAATCCGGCCGACACAGTCGATGCAGAACTGAAGACGGCGCGCGACGACATCGCCGGGCGGCGGATCATGTCGCAGGCGCTGAGCGGCCTGTCGATGCAGCAGACGCTGCAGACGCCGATGCCTCAGATCGAGGTCGCCAACCGTGTCGCCGGCCCGCGCGACGCGGTGACGGGCGCCATCGCCCAGGCGGCGCGCGCCACCGCCGGGGACACTTGGTATGCCACGGCCTTCAACTCGGTGGCCCCGATCTCGACCGGTATTCTCGCCGACTTCAATTTCGGACCGATGCGCTCGGGTTTCATGGAGGTGCAGTCGCTGACAATCGTCGACGTCTTCGGCCAAGTGATGAATCTCGCGACGAAGCCCACGAGTTCGGGCGCGATGACCGTCGCGCCATCGGCCGATTTCCGGCCCGATCCCGGCGACGCCGCCAATGCCGAGAAGATCTACCTGCCGCCGCGGCCGCTGGTGCCGACCCGCCTCGACTTCCACTGGCTGTCGGCGGTGCATGATACTGCGGAAAAGAACGACTTCATCCTGCTCAACGCTCATCCCGCGACCTCGCCGATCTGCGGATGGATTCTGCCCAACCACCTCGACGTGTCGCTGGTGTTCTACCGGGCCGACGGGGCCGAAATCGGCTCGTTCGGGATCGAGCACGGGCAGTCGAAATACCGCACCCGCGCCGGCAATACCGGCAACCCGACCGACAATCTCGCGCTGGACATCGGCCCCACCGTCAAGCCGCCGGTCAACCCGCATCTCGCCGACCTGATGTGGTTCATCGACGGCCAATCGGCCGGCTTCCTCAAGGATCTGATGGCGACGATCCAGGCGACCGACGCCTACATCGCGCCGGCGAGCCATGCACAGGACGTCTCGCTGTCGATCCTTATGGGACGCGCGCTGGCGGTTACGCGGGCGGTCATCGGCCTCTCGACCGCCGGCGGTGCGCTGCCGATCAGCCAGGCCAATACCTCGGACTCGGGTCCCCTCGCGCTGGCGGTAAAGCATGGTTGGACCGACTACGAGACGAGAGAGAGCAAGACCAGCGCGGGGCTTGCCGATGTGATCTTCCCGTTGCGGCTCGGCGATCTGTCGAACATCGACGACGGCCTGGTGGCGTTTCTGCCCGAAGCTCCGGCAGGCAACCCCTATTCGATCGTCTATTCCTCAGCAGCGCCGAAAGCGGGTGCGAACGATGTCAAGCAGCCGCTGCCCGACACGCTGAGCCTGAAACTCAACGACGGGCTGACGCCGGTCACGCTCATCGTCGATCCGCGCTCGCCCGTCCACGCCACGACAGGCATCCTGCCGGTCGGGCTCGTCCAGATCCCGCCCGACCAGTATGCGGCCGCGCTCGGAGACCTGTCGCTGACCTTCGCCACCCATCCCGTGCTGGCGCGTTCGGGTGGTCTCGCCCTGCCGTTGCCGGCCGAAAACGGCTTCTCCTGGTCCTGGATCGATCCCGGCAAGGCGCCGGTGCCGCTGCCGCCCGACACCGCCTCGGACCTGGCCGTCTGGGGCTACAGTCCCCAGAGCCTGATCGAGGGCTGGCTCGGCCTCGTGCCCGATCCGAAACCCGGAGAAAAGGCATGACCGCCGCCGCACTCATTCCTGTCGCGATCGTCAATCCCGCCACCGGCGACGCGTCGATCGACGTTGGAGTCGCGGCGACGCTCAAGGTGACGCTGACCAACAAAACCGGCGGGCGTATCGACATCACCGCCTCGAACCCGGTCTCGACGCTCACCATCTACGGCGACCCCGCGACGCTCTTCACCGCGGCGCAGTTCACTGCGATGACCGCGACGCTCGACGGCTGGACCCCTTCGGTGGATCAGGGCAGCCCGGCGCTCGTCCTGACGGCCAGCAAGGACCAGACCTGGAGCGACGGCGCGGACCTCGTCCTGACCCTCGACGGCGTGATTTCGACCGATGCACCCGGCGCGGACGGCCTGCAGATCAACCCGGTCGGCCTCATCGGCAATGTGCCGTTCAGCGCTTCCGGAACCTTGATTCTGAAAGAGCCAAAGAAACCCGGCAACGCCTCCCTGACCGATGTGTTGCAGGTCAATCTCGACAACCAGGGGCTTGTCTACCGTTCCGACGAAGGCGACCCGCTGACAAACATTCTCTTCCTCAACATCAAGAATACCGCCGCCGCCGCTGTCTACCGCGGCAAGACGGCGGCAGGCAGCCCGCGAGTCGATGTCCGTTTCGTCTATGGCGGCACCGCCGGCGCGCTGGCTCCCGCGACGAACAATGGCGGGGTGGGTCCGGTCGGTTCGGCCTGGAACATTCGCGCCGACCCCAAGGTCGTACCGCTCGGCTGGTCGACCACCAATCCCGACATCGCCGGCAGTGATCCGGTGCCGGTCTGGACCTTGACGCCGTCGACCATGGCGATCCTCGGCACAGGCGACCTCGCCAACGTGACTTTCACCTTTTCCGATATCGTATCGTTCACGCCGGTCGGCCATACGCAGATATATCTGCTGTTCACCGGCTTCATGCAGGACGAGACGACACGCTACGACGACCACGTCTTCGTCCTCGACATCCCCAAAGTCGACCCTCCGCCGACCCGCGGCCTCGTCGCGTTCAATGCGGGCTCTCCGCTGGCCGAAATGCGCGACCCCAATGCGGCGATCCCCGTCTCGCTCCGCTGGACGATGTTCAACGTGGCGCGTGTCCAGCTTCTGGCCTCGGCCCCCACGGTGCCGCCGGCGGTCGTGACTTACCCCGAGCCCAAGCCGCTGGACTATGGCGGTCGCGACCTCAGTATCCCACCGGTTGCGCGCAGCGAGCCGATCTTCTTCAGCCTGCAGAGCTTCGACGGCAATGGCGGCTTCCTGAACGCCCTCCAGTTCACGGTATACGTCCAGGTCTCCTGGGTAAACGACAAGAACGGGCGGAACTATCCCGTTGCGCTGTTCGGCAACACGTTCTGGATGATCGAGAATTTCGCCTACGATGCTCACGGCTCCTTCGCTTATGGCACTCAGAAACTCACCGACGCCTATGGCCGGCTCTATACCTGGGACGCGGCGAACGCCTATGCGCCCGACGGCTGGCAGCTTCCCAGCGTCGCCGACTGGCAGGCGCTTTTCAACCTCTGGCCTTCGTCCACCGCGGCCTTCGCCGAACTGATCGACGGCGGCAATTCGGGCTTCGCAGCCGGCCTCGGCGGACAGCAGGACAATACCGGCACGCTGTCCGGTCTGCTGTCGCGCGGGGTCTACTGGACCGCGAGCGACCCGCAGACGGCGCAGTTCTCGACCGGTTCCGGCACCGGCATGGTCTCGGTCGGCACCCCGCTGCCGGACTATGCCGTCTCGACCCGCTATATCAGACATGTCTGAGGCGGCGGCGATCCGGCGTCCGGCCGAAGCGCTGGTCCGTCGCCCGACGATCTGCCTGTGCATGATTGTGCGCAACGAGGCGCACGTGATCGAGCGGGCGCTGGCCTCGGCGCGACCGTGGATCGATGCCTGGGTGATCTGCGACACCGGCTCGACCGACGGCACGCCGGAGCGCGCGGCGGCTGCGCTGGAGGACATCCCGGGCAGGGTCCATCATCATGCCTGGGTGGATTTCGGCGCCAACCGCAGCCGCGCCATCGCGCTGGCGCGGCGCCTTGCCGACTATGTTCTGATCCTCGACGCCGACATGACGGTCAAGGTCGCCGATCCCGACTTCAAGGCCGGCCTTGTCGCCGACCGCTACTGGCTGCGCTACGACGATCCCGAGCTCGACTATTCGCAGGTCATGCTGGTGTCGAGCCGGCACAACTGGCGCTTCGTCGGCGTGACGCACGAATACATCCACACCGATGCAGAGACGATAGACGGCGTCCTGCCGGCGCTGGCGCTGGTCCATCATGGCGATGGCGGCAACCGTTCGGCCAAGTACACCCGCGACGTTGCGCTGCTGACCCGGGCGCTGGAGGCCGATCCCAAAAACACCAGGGCGATGTTTTACCTCGCCGAGAGTTTTGCGCAGCTCGGCCGCCCGGCCGAGGCGCGCGACTGGCACCGCGCCCGCGCCGCCGCCGGGGGCTGGGAGGAGGAGCGCTGGTTCTCCAGCTACCGCGCCGCGGTGATGGGCGGCGAGGCCGGCGCGCCATGGATAGAGGTCTCGGCGGCGCTGCTCGCCGCCTGGGCCGCGCGGCCGCAACGTATCGAGCCGCTCTACGACATCGTCCGCCACCACCGGCTCGCCGGCGAATTCGCGCAGGGCTATGCCTTCGCCGCCATGGCCGGACACGGCCTCGCCTATCCCGACGATCATCTGTTCATCGCCCGCGCCGTCTACACCCACCTGTTCGCCTTCGAATACGGGCTTTGCGCACTGGCGTTCGGGCGGCTGTCCGAGGCGATCACGGCCTTCAACGCCGTCCTGGGCGGTCCAGACGCACCCGCCGCAGACGTGGCAGCGACCTCACGCGAGGGGCGGCGTGTTGCGGCGCTTGCCCTGCATCCGGCCCAGGTGCGACTGGCGCCTCGCGCCGCCCGTCTCGTCGTCGCGGCGCCGTTCCGCAATGCCGGGCCGTTCCTGGCGCGCCATCTGGCATCGATCCAGCAACAGACCGGCGTCGATTTCCGCGCGGTCTATGCCGACGACGCCTCGACCGACGGCGCGGCGGCGGTGCTGCCTGCCGGCGACACGCGGATCGAAATCGTCACTCGAACCGAGCGGCGTGGCGCCGCCTTCAACCTGCATGACATCGTGACGAACCACTGCGATCCCGACGAGGTCGTGGTCTGCCTCGACGGCGACGACTGGCTGGCGGGGCCTGATGCCCTGGCCCACGTCGCCGCGCTTTACGGCGATCCCGGCTGCTGGATGACATGGGGCCAGTTCGAGACGCCGGACGGCCGCATGGGTTTCGCCCAGCCCTTCGCATCCGAGACGGATTTCCGCGGCCTCAGGCTGGGCAGGCGCGTGACGCATCTGCGGACCTTCCGTGCCGGCCTGTTCCACGCCATAGCCGGCCAGGATCCGGGCTTTGAGTGCCTCAAGGATGCCGGGGGGCGCTGGCTCATGGCCGCGACAGATGCCGCCGTGACGTTTCCGCTGCTCGAACTCGCGGGCTTCCAACGGGTGCGGTTCAACGACCGTGTTCTCGCCGTCTGCAACGACGCCAATCCGCTGTCCCATCATGCGCAGCCGGCGACCCGCGCCGCGCAGGCGGCTGCCTTCGCCGAGGTGCAGCGACAACGCCCCTTCGCCCGTCTAACTGAGGTGCCGGCATGGGCCTGACGGCTGACCAGACCCGCGCCTTCCTGGTGCATGCCCACAATCTCGGGCACGATGCCGCGCGGCTTCTCGACGGAGCCGAAGAAGTGCGCGACTTCGGCCTCCCGGCGCTCGATCACGGCCGGGTGTTCTCGACCGCCGACGACGCCTCGCGGGGGTGCCGGGCGGAACATTTCTTCAACCCGACCATCGCGGCGCGGCGGCGTCTCGGCCAGGGCGTCCACGACCGCTGCGAAGCCGGGGTGTTCGCCGGCCTGCCGGTGGCGCAATCCGACCTCGTCGGCATGGCCGGGCACCTGCCCTTCCCGGTCCGCGCGTCGAGCGAACTCACCCGCCGCATCCCCGCCGGAACCGAATGGGACGTCAGCGCGCGACCGGGCGACTGGGGCCGCGAATACCGCGACGACGTCGTCCGCGTGGTCAACATCGGCATGCTGATCGTCGAGCCGGGAGCGCGGCTCGTGGTGCAGGGAAACCTGTTCTTTCTTCTCTGCCAGCGTGTGATCCATCTGGGCGACGACGATTTGGACGGCTGGCAGATCGGCGTGCTGGCCACGCCCTTCTCGGTCGATCCCGGAACCGGTCCCGACAACGGTGCGCGCGGTCGGGACGGCGAGACCGGCCTGGCCGGCGCCGACGGCGTTGCGCGGCAGGCGACGCCGACGCTGCTGGGACCGACGCTCGTCCGCGATGTGCCGGAAGGCGCGGCCGACGGCCTGCCGGGCGGAGCGGCGACCGACGGTACGCACGGCGGGCCGGGGCGGACCGGTGGCGCGGCCAAGATCGCCGAGATCACGCTGCGCGCGATAGAAGGTAGTGTCACCATCCTCGCCGCCGGGGGCGATGGCGGCAATGGCGGAGACGGCGGAGACGGTGGCAACGGCGGCAGCGGCGGCAACGGCGCTCCGGCGCTGCGGACATTTCGCGGCCTGCTTCCCGCCGGCCGAGGCGGCCGGGGAGGCGCCGGTGGCGCTGGTGGAGCTGGCGGACGCGGCGGCCATGGCGGCCTAGCCTCCAACGTCTATGTCAGCGTGCCCGAAGCCTTCGTCCCGCAGGTCCGGCTCCGACCGCTGCCGTCGCGCGGCGGCGCGGGCGGGCTTGGCGGATCGGGCGGTAAGGCCGGCGTCAGCGGCGCCGGGGTACCTCCGGGCGTCCCGGGTATCGCCGGTCCGGATGGCGCAGCCGGCCGCCACCGGCCGGCGCCACCGATGTTTCTCAACGACCGGCCGGTTGCGAACGCGGCCGCGATCCCCTTCGAAATCCAACCCAGAGGAGGAATGAGCCATGCTGAGCAATGAAGAACGACTGCAACGATTAGGACTGGCCGGCCGCTTCAGCACGCCCGGCGTGCAGGAGCACGTGATCACTGTCAAGGATGTCGACCAGTTGCGGCATGTCCTTGACCTTGGCCACAGCGACGAAGGCCGGGCCGCGCATTTCTCGTCGCTGTTCGGCGGTATTTCGACCGACGGCGATGAACTGATCCAGCGCGTGCAGGAATACGTGCTCGGCAACGGCGCCTTGACGGAGGCCGACCGGGCCGCTGTTGCGAAGGCCTTTCCACTCAATATCTACGTCTCGGCCGATCCGGCAGGGCCGCTGACCATCGATGCGCCCTACGACCTGTCGACCAGCGACGGCAGCACCCGCGTGGCGATCTTCACCGACGTCACCATGAATCCCGGCGGTTACTTCATCTGTTCGGCAACGCCGCTGCAGTTCACCTGCAGCACACTGACACGCGTCGGCGCCGGCGGCGCGGCCGGCGACTTCAACATTCTCGGCAAGACCGGCGCCGACATCCAGGCGCCGGGTGGCCAGAGCGCGCCGGGACAGGCGCAGAACGGAGCGTCGGGCCAATGCTCGTCGGCCGGCATCGCCGGCCAGGGCGGCGGCAACGGCAGCACCGGCGCGGCGGGTGCGACCGGCGCTTCGGGCGGGCGCGGCAATGACGGCGTCGCCAGCCAGATGGCGACCATCACCATCACCGGCGCCGTAACCACGCCGCAGGGTCAGCAGATCCTCGTTGCCTCTCGCTCCGGTACCGGCGGCACCGGTCAGCCCGGCGGGCCGGGCCAGCCGGGCGGCCAGGGCGGCAACGGCGGCAACGGGGTGAGCTGCGGCTGCACCGGCAATGGCGGCGGCACAGGCGGTCCAGGGGGTTCGGGAGGGAATGGCGGCCCCGGCGGCCCCGGTGGCAACGGTGTCAACGCGAGCGCCAATGTCGTCGTCAGCGCGCTGGCGACCGAGATCCCGAAAATCCTGCAAGGCGGCGTCACGGCCGAGGTGCCGTTCGGCAATGGCGGCGCTGGTGGATCGCCGGCCGCGGGCGGGCCTGGCGGCGGCGGCAGCAGCGGCGGCAAGAACAACAATGGCGGCTCGGGTGGCGGCACCGGCGGCGCCGGCGCGACCGGATCCCAGGGAGACCCCGGCACAGTCAGGGGCCAGCCCGCCAAGGTGATCATCCAGCCCCTCTAGGAGGCGGATTTTTCCAGGAGCGGACGTCGGCGCGTCCGCTTCTCAGAACGCCTGAGCGACAACGGTCGGGCCGACGGTGACGCCGAAATAGGCGTCGTCGTCGAAATAGGAAATGTCGAAGGTTCGCCCGCCCGGTCCGGCATTGGCGTTGGCCTGCGTTACATTGATCACGATGTCGCCGCGCGGCCGACCGGGCGTCAGATTGGGCAGGCCATTGTCGCCGGCGACCCGCGACTTGTTCGGAGCGTAAGCCGGATAGGCCGGCGGCGGGATCGGCCCACCGGGCGGCGGAAAGATTTGGTTTACCCCGAACGACGAGGGAATGTGCCCGGTCTGGAACTGGCAATTCGTCAGGTAGAAGTTGCCAATGTTGCCGTTGGCATGCAATCGGCCGATGGCTGCCGGGCCGGGGTGGGCGACACCGTTGAAAATGCCGCCGCCGACAGAAATGACCGCCACCGGCGCCGAGAGAGCGTTTATGAAGGCCGTACTCGTCGATCCGTCGGCTCCGTGATGGCCGGCCTTGAATGCGGCGAAATTCAGCGGCGCTGGGAAGGGCGCGCCGCCTTGCGGGTTGGGGAGTGCCTGCGCCATCACGGTTGCCGCGAGCGCATCCTCACCAACCGTCGTCAGGTCGCCGCCCGTGTAGAAATAGAAGTTTCCGAAGCGCAGAACCAGTCCGATGCTCAATCCATTGTTGCCAGCGCCGCCAGGTATTGGGGCAAGAGCCGGAGGCACCTCCCACATCCAGCCGTTGGCAGCAACGACGAACGCGGCTGGCGAACCGGCCGGGGCAAGTGCCGCGCCACCGCCGAGCGTGTCCCACAGCACTTCGTCGGTCAGGTCGGGCTGGCTGAGCGAGCGGCGATTGTGAACGGCCGTCGGAACGGTGATGGTGGCGCCGCCCGTGAAGGTCGCCGTCCCGGCTACCGAATTCAGATAGCCCGCTGTGGCGCCGGCCGCGCCGGGATCGACGAGAATGGCGTTGCGAAAGACCTGGAAGGTACGGAAACGCGCAGTCGCGGGAATGCCGGGAGCCATCGCGGTGAAGGCCGCGCCGGTCGCGCCCATGGCGCGCGGACCAAGCGCCGTGCCTAGAGGCACAGTGCCGGCGAGCACTCCGGCGTCGCTGGCGACGTTCGTCTGGCGGGGTCCGTTCCTAACGATGACGGGGTTCATCGCGCCGAGCGTTATTGCAACCCGATGATCGCCGTAGGGGATTCCCAAGGCCGCGGCCTGAGCGTTGGTTGTCCCAAGCGGCACCGCAACGCCATGGGTATCCTGGCCTGCCAGGTCGGCGATATTGGCACGCTGGGGCCCGCCAGGGACGTCGTATGCGCCGAGCGTTGCGGCGAGCCCGGCGGCCGCGGCGGCGACTATGACCTGCTGCCCGACGCGGCCGGCAGCGATCGCGGCAATGGCCGCGCGGGCTGCGGCGGCGCCAACTATTTCCGCCGACGCCTCGAATATGTCTGCCTGGAGAAGCGCCACCACGCCGCCCGAATGGTCGACATCGAAATGCGAGGTGACGATGACGTTAACCTCTTGAACCCCATGCAGCGCGAGCTGTCCCGCGACGAAGTTGTTAACCGTCGACGCATGGAGCGCACGGCCGCCGTCGATCAGCATGGTCCGGCTCGCTCCGCCAGGACCGGTATCGCGAGCAATAATGAGGGCGCTTTCGCCTTGGCCGACGTCGATCGTCGCAATGTTTAGAATCCAAGGCATCGCATACCCCCAGCGCGCGTTCGTACCGCTTTCGACCATCCGCTGCTTTTCGATACAGTATCGTAAGAAGCTCACGCAGCGGCAACCGGGGAGTATAGTGAAACCCGCGTGTAAGTCTTGCGTTAAATGAGAATCCAGAAGGAAAGTGTGGCTGACTTCTCTAAATATTTCAGATAATTTTTAGGATGGAATTCATGGATCAATAATTCTGGAGATTCTTTAGGTTGAAAACAAAACGTACCTGGAATTCTCATGAAAAATTTCGGATACTACTGTTTTTGATCTGAGGGTGACGCGTTCCGCAGGGGATTGACGTCGCTCGCCGGTGCTTGAGCTAGTTGTCGCAGTTCGTGGCCAATAGCTACCGGCCGGCGGTCGCAGCGGTCATGGCTCGCGCCGCCCGGGCGGCGTTCGATAGAGAATGATCCGGCCGCTGGGAATGATCTGCGTAAGGAAATCGAAGTGGCGTATATTGCCGGTGAGCAAGATTGCGCCCAACTGCCGCGCCAGCAAATAGATCAGCGCATCGTTGACGAAGCGACGCTCGTGCCCCCCCCTGTGGGAGGATTGCTCAGCCGAAAAAGGAGTCCTGCCAAGACGCCAGCCTGCCCCCAAATAGATGCGTCTGGCGAATGAAGACGGTGCTCCGCGATGTCATCTAGTGTTACCGCAATCGTCTCCAGGACGGATGTGGTCGCAGCATGCCCCGGTGGCATATGCGATAGGTGATAAGCGTATCGACCGCGACCGGGGATCGCCCCTGCAGCACGTCCCAGATAAACACTGGTATCGAGGAAAAGCGGTCTCGCGATTGGCGGTTCGTCATCAGCCAATGGAAAGTCGATGTCGGCCCGGCGCTCAAGCGTTCCGGAATGATTCAGGGGCTACGCAAGATCAATATCCGATAGAATGCTGCCCTTATGAGGACCAGCCGTGCGCCGAGATCATCTTCGAGAGCCAGTCGTGACAGCGCCAATTCCAGAAGCTCCGTTTCTGAAGTGACCTGCGCGCGCCTTGAGGGCCTCGATCAATTCCGACAGCACCCGTCCTGACAAGCGCATGTTCTTAGTAGCGCCGAGGGCCGACGGCCCTGGCTTGCTCAAGAACGGGCTTTTTGCGCATGAGCGCGGCCTTTGCTTCGTTCTCCACATTAGAGCGGGCCCGACCACCATTGGACCCCTCCTGAACAGAATATAGAGTACGTTGAACACGAGGGAAGGACCGGCAGCCTTGCGCTACTTGCGGCCTCAGTCGCCAGGCCGCGAAGTGTTTGCTTCAACGCGGAGCATCTATTCGAGCCGCGCCTCCGAGGGTGGCGACCACCTTACGTCGTGCCACGGTCTTTGACTACGCGCAAATCCACGCCCAGCAACCTAAATCACTAAATCAATTAGCGATTATCTATTGATATTTTATTAGGTCTATGGCGTAATATACGAGAAAAGCTCTTGCCGCGACCACCCGGGTGAAACTTGTAGCCTTTTGGGGCCCGAGTTCTTTTGGACGTGGGGCCGGGGTCACGGATCCTAAAGAGTGTCGGCAGAATGGCGGGGCAACTCGCCACGGGAGGACGTCATGAACAAGACTGCATATGTTGGCATATCACTTGCAGTGCAGATGCTCACTTGTGCGGTCGGCCCTGCGTTCGCCCAGGAAGGAAAGACTGTATGCTACGCCTTCCAGGATCTCTCTACCGGATTCTGGGTCGCCGGCCATTCGGCGATCGTTAAGACCTTGGAGAAGGGCGGCGTGAAGGTCGTCGAGCTCAACGGCGGGCACGACGCCAACCGTCAGCTCGAACAGGTCAAGGATTGCATCGCCCAGGGCGGCAACGGCATCATTCTGACCGCCGACGATGGCGACTCCGGCACGGTCGTGGTTGCCGCCGCGCAGGAAGCCGATGTGCCGATCGCCACCTTCAACCGGCCGCCTTCGGACATGAGCAAGGGCATCATCGTCGTTGCCGACAACGAGGCAGTCGCCCGCGCCGCGGTCGACGCGATGGTGGAGGAAGCCAAGAAGAAATTCGCCGCCACCGGCAAGAAGCTGACGCCGCTGATCCTCATGGGCGATCTCGCCGACCCGAACGCCGTGCAGCGGCGCGCCGGCTTTATGAACTCGATCGCCAAGCATCCGGACCTGTTCGAACCTCCGGTCGAGGTGGCGACCAAGTGGAATTCGCAAACGGCGCTTGCCGGGCTGGAAGCGGCGATGACCGCCAACCCGTCGATCGATTTCATCTTCACCTCGTCCGATTTCCTGTTCCCGACGATCCAGTCGGTGCTGGAACCCCTGGGCAAATGGAAGAAGGCGGGTGAAGAGGGCCACGTCATCCTGGGCGGCCTCGACGGCGACGATGGCGCCTGCAAGCTGATCAAGGAAGGTTTTGTGGATTCGACAGGCGTGCAGGACGTCTATCTCGAGGCCGAACTGGCGCTTACCGGCATTCTCGACGCCATCAAGGCCGGCGAAACACAACCCAATGTGGTCAAACTCGATCCTGGCTTCGCGCTGTCGCAGGCGAATTTCGGGGAAATGGGTGAAAAGACCTGGGGCTGCCAGGTGCTCGCGGCCAAGTAGGTGTATTTCTCCAGTCGGTTCTTCAACTCCCTGGGACCGACGCGCCGGCGGCACGATCACTATCCCGTTCCGCCGGCGCACGCTTTGTCAGGCAGGATCACGTTGAGAAGCAGAAACGCGCCTTCCCTGTCCGTCTTGCGGGCGGCGCCGCCGACGCGCCCGGACACATCGCCGGGACCAGCCTCCTTGCCACGCCGCATCCTGCTTTCCGAATATTTCGTCCTCTATCTGACGGCCGTCTGCTTCGCGATTGCGGCGCTGTTCTTTCCCGCCCTCCTCGATCCGCGCAACATCTCCAATCAATTTTCCAATGTCTGGCCGCTCCTCTGCGTTGCGATCGGGCAGACCTTCGTGGTCGTCATCGCCGGAATCGATCTCTCGCTCGGCGCCACGATGGGGCTGGCGAGTGTGACGGGAGCAGTGGTGATGACCAGCGCCGCCGACAAGCTTCTGCTTGGCGGCAGTCCGCTATGGGGCACGCTGCTGACGGAAAATGGCGGGATGCTTGCCGGTCATCCTCTGGCGACGGCCGCGGGCGTCTCGACGATGCTGCTCGTCGGCGTGCTTGTGGGGCTGCTCAACGGTTTCTTTATCGCCCTCTTCAAACTCCCGGCGTTCATGATGACGCTGGTCAGCCTGATGTTCTTCTCGTCCGCCGCCATCTGGATCACGCAGAGCCAGAACATCGTCAACCTTCCCGATGCGTTCACCCGGCTCGGCTCGGGCGACATCGTCTCCTTCTATTTCGGCGAAAAGCTGACGCCCGAGATCAAACGGCGCGACATCCTGCCGTTCGTCACCTACCCGATGCTGATCGCCGTGGCGCTGGCTGTCGTCGCGCACCTGCTGCTCGCCCGCACGGTCTTCGGCCGCCATGTCTACGCGATCGGCAACAACATACGGACCGCCGAGATCTCGGGCGTTCCGGTTCGACGCACCATCGTCCTGGTCTATGTCATCGCCGGCTTTTGCGCGGCGGTCGCCGCCATCCTCTACTCGGCCCGCCTCGACGGCGGCCGCCCGACGATCGGAGGCGGCTCGGCGCTGCTCGACATCATTGGCGCCACGGTGATCGGCGGCACGTCGCTTGCCGGCGGCAAGGGCAAGGTCACATGGACGGTAGTCGGCGTGCTGTTCTTCGTGCTGCTCTCCAACACGCTGAACTTTATGCGGCTTTCCGCCTTCCACATCGATGTCGTGAAGGGAGCGATCATCCTTGCCGCCGCGCTGCTCGACGTCCTGCGCACTCGCCTCCTCGTGAGGCAGCGACCATGAGCGAACCCGCCCTGTTGTTCGAGCATATTGGCAAGAGCTTCTCCGGCGTTCCGGTGCTTGCCGACGTGACGCTCGCGGTCGGGCGCGGCCGCGTTCTCGGGCTGGTCGGCCAGAATGGCGCCGGCAAATCCACCTTGATGAACATCCTCGGCGGCATTATCACGCCGGATACGGGCGCCATGTCGCTGGACGGGCAAGCCTATGCGCCGCGCGACCCGCGCGAGGCGGCCAAGCGCGGCGTCGCCTTCATCCATCAGGAACTCAACCTGTTTTCAAATCTCAGCATTGCCGAGAACATCTTCATTTCCGACATGCCGCGCCGCCCGGGCGGCCTCGTCGACCGCCCTGCCCTGCACCGCCGCACCGCCGCCCTGCTTCGCGACGTCGATCTGGACCTCGGCCCCGAGACGCTTGTCGAGCACCTGTCGCCGGGCGAGCGGCAACTGGTCGAAGTCACCAAGGCCCTGCGGCTCAACGCCGGCATCATCATCTTCGACGAGCCCACCACCTCGCTTGCCGCGCGCGAGACCGCCCGCCTGTTCCAGTTGATCGGCAGGCTCAAGGCAGCCGGCAGGACCGTCATCTACATCTCGCACATCCTCGCCGACGTGATGTCGCTGGCCGACGATATCGCCGTGCTCCGCGACGGCAGGCTGGTCGGCAGCGGACCGGCGCATGAGTTTGAGGTCGGTCGCCTGATCAATTTTATGCTCGGGCGCGATATCGAGCAGCTCTATCCGCCGCACCTCTCTTCCACACGCGATCATGTCCTGCTCGAAGCGCGCGGGATCAGTTTGAAGGGGGTGGTCAAGGACATCGATTTCAGCCTGCGGCAAGGTGAAATCGTTGGCCTTTTCGGATTGATGGGCTCTGGCCGCACCGAGCTCGCGCGCCTGCTGTTCGGCCTCGATCGGTTCCATCAAGGGGAATTGCGGCTGGGCGGCGAAACGGTATCTCGGATCACCCCGCGCCAGGCGATTGGCGCGCGCATGGCCTTCATCACCGAGAACCGGCGCGAGGAAGGGCTGATGATGAACGTGTCCATCTCGGAAAACATCGCGCTCGCGGCCCTGCCGTCGGTCGCGAGACGGCCCGGATTCATCGACGGCAGCCGCCTCCTCGCCATCACCTCCGAATTCGCCGAAGCCCTGCGGATCAAGTCGGGCCTGATCGAGCGGCAGCCGGTCAAGAGCCTCTCGGGTGGCAACCAGCAGAAGGTGGTGATCGCCAAATGGCTGATGGCTGACCCGGCGATCTTGCTGCTCGACGAGCCGACGCGAGGCATCGATGTGGCGGCGAAGTTCGAGATCTATTCGGTCGTGCAGAAGCTTACCGCAGGCGGCTGCGGCATCCTGTTCATTTCCTCGGAGATCGAGGAGGTGATGGCGATGAGCGACCGCATCTTGGTCATGAGCCGGGGCGAAATCGTCGGTGAGTTCGCGCGCGCGGACTTCGGCAAGGAGCATATCCTGCGCATGGCCTTCCGCGAACAGGAGCGCGCCGCATGACCCGCGCAAGATTGACCGAACTGCTGCTGCGGAACATGACGCTGCTGATCTTCCTCGCCATATTCCTTTATTTCGGCATCCAGTCGCCGCGTTTCCTCGGCCTCGACTCGATCGCCAACATCGTCAAGCAGGCGAGTTTCATCGGCATCATCGCGGTCGGCATGACCTTCGTGCTGCTCACCGCTGGCATCGATCTCAGCGTCGGCTCCAACATGTATCTGTCGGCGATGTCGGCGGGCTATCTGCTGCAGAACCCCGCCTTCCACAATGGCTGGGGCGTGGCCGCGGCCATCGTCGTGGGCCTTGTCACGGGCGCGCTGTTCGGGGCGATCAACGCCTTCTGCATCGTCGTGCTGGGCATCACGCCTTTCCTGGTGACGCTGGCGACGCTTGTCGCCGGCCGGGGATTGGGAACGGCCATCACCGAATCCTTCGGCATCGAATTTCCCGCGCCCTATCTCGCCTTCGGCGCATCGAGCCTTTTCGGAATACCGATGCCGATCCTGGTCTTTGCCGCCGTGGTGCTTGCCGCGCATGTCGTGCTCAGCCGGACGCAGTTCGGCCGGCAGATCTACGCAGTCGGCAACGATCCGGAAGCGGCACGCAAGGCGGGACTCGCCGTCGATCGCATCGTCTTCTCGGTCTATGTGATCTCCGGCCTCTGCGCGGCCACCGGTGGCGTAACACTGATCGCCCTGATCGGCCGGCTCAACCAGACGTTCGGGGTCGGCAAGGAATTCGACGTGATCACGGCCGCTGTGCTTGGCGGCACAAGCCTGTTCGGCGGCGTTGGCCAGGCGTTCGGAGCGGTGGCGGGTTCGACCCTGGTGCAGATGGTCCAGTCGGGGATGGTCTTTGTCGGGGTCAACCTCTATCTGCAGCCGATGGTGCTGGCCGCAATCATCTTCCTCGCGGTCATGGTCGACGCCGTCCGCTCGGCCCGGTTTGCCAGGCTCAGGCGGCGCATGCTGAGGCCGGACTGATCCGGGTGGCAGGGTTTGTCGTTTGCGAAATTGCGTTCAGTCCAATCACTTGCATATGATATCCAGCGGTTATCAAGGCGGAGCAGCATAGCGGATGCATAAACCAACTGGCATCAAGGACCGGCGCGTCACCATGTCGGATGTCGCTAACCTCGCCCAATGTTCTCAATCGACAGTATCGGTCGTCCTCAGCCCCGATTCCAAGATCAAGATTTCGAAGGATACGCGCGAACGGATACTCAAGGCTGCCGCTACCCTCGGCTATAGCATCGAACGGGCGCCGACGCCCCGTGTCGGGCCGCTCAGACGGATAGCGGTGGTATTCGACGACCTCACGGT
This sequence comes from Mesorhizobium yinganensis, assembly GCF_040081985.1. Classification (NCBI taxonomy): domain Bacteria; kingdom Pseudomonadati; phylum Pseudomonadota; class Alphaproteobacteria; order Hyphomicrobiales; family Phyllobacteriaceae; genus Mesorhizobium; species Mesorhizobium yinganensis. The sequence continues at coordinate 55,308 of NZ_JBEBMH010000025.1, forward strand.
CTGCCCGGAGGCTGTCATCGCCGTCGACGGCGTCAGGGAATTCACCTGGGAAACCGGCGACATCGTTAGCGCCTACAACTGCCACGCCGACCCGCAGATGGAGGAGCGGACGCTGGCCGCCATCCTGCGCGACAGTCCGAGCGCCATCGTCTACACGACGGTGCGCACCCGGTTGGTGGAGGTTCCCGAACAGCTCTACAAGACCGAAGCATCCGTCGTCCTACTCAACTGCTACTCCAAGGACCGCGCCTTTCCCTCGGTCGTGCCGGGCGACGTCGCCGGCGCCAACAGGGCAACGGACGTGCTCATCGCAGCCGGCCACCGCCGCATCGCCCACATCACCGGGGAGGCTTGGATGGACGTGTCGAAGGACCGCAATCGCGGCTATCGCGAGGCCCTTGCCACGGCGGACATCCCGTTCGATCCCGAACTGGTCAGGGAAGGCAATTGGCAGCTTGGCTCGGGCTATGACGCGACGCTATCGCTGATGCGGATGGCGCGGCCGCCGACCGCGATATTCTGCAGCAATGACCGCATGGCGATCGGCTGCTACGAGGCGCTCAAGGAAATGCGGTTGAACATCCCCGACGACGTGTCGGTTGTCGGATTCGACGACGATGAGATCGCGAGCCAGCTAAACCCGAAGCTGACGACGCTGAAGTTTCCACGCCACCAGATGGGCATATGGGCCGCCGAACGGGCACTGGCGCCCGGGCACAGCCGCGAGGACACCTACCGCATCGTCAAGATCGAATGCGAACTCGTCGAACGGCAATCGGTCGCACGGTTCCCTTCCGCGAACCGGACCGCCAGGGTCACGGCCCTGTAGCCGAAGGTACCCGACCAGCCCTCGAGTCGACCGCCTTCAGCGACCGCGTCAAGTTCCTAAAATGTAACGATTTCATGGCGTTGACACGTCAGCGGCAGGAGGAGACGCGCCTTGCCCCGACGCTAGCCGCCCGCGGACGCCCCGCAATGGCGCCTCAGCGTGCCTGGGACTGCCGGGCGCGACCCTCTGCGGGCAATGAGCTTGACGCGACCGGGCTCGTTTGGGCGGCTGCCGCTTCCCCTTTGGTTGAAGGTTGCGTGCCGAGGCCTGCTCATCGGCCAGTCCTCAAACTGTTCTTGCTGAAGTCCCAAATCCGGCGACCTCCGGCCACACCCACCGAATCCGCTTGCAACGGTCCGGCCGCAATGGCTAATATTATCTGCTAGTATTAGTTCCATTAGTTATCCGGAAAACCGGCATCTGTGGGAGGATGAATAAGATGAAACGGAAACTATTGACGTGCGTAAGCGCCGCCGCGCTGCTTCTGGCCTGCACTGGCGGGGGGCTGGCGCAAGGCATCGAGAAGGCGGTCGGCGGCTACAGCTTCGGCGATGCCGCGAAGGAAAACGGGGCGACCAAGGACTTTCATTCGAAGGACGGCAAGCTGACCTTCGCCATCGTCACGCATACGGCCGGCAACGGCTTCTTCGATCCCGTCTATGTCGGCGCTACCGTCGCCGCCAATCTCATCGGCGCCAACATCCTGCTGCTCGGCTCGGAATCGCCGACCGACGATCCGGCGCGCGAACTCGAAATCCTGAACCAGATCATCCAGGACCCTTCGATCGACGGCATCATCATGACGACGCCGCAGGCGGGCGCCTATGACGACATCGTCCGCACCGCGGAGAAGAACGGCATCCCGATCGCGACGACCAATTCCTACGATCCCGGCATCCTGAACCGCAACGGCATCAGCCACACCGGACAGGACGCTTCGGCCGCCGCGATCGCCGGCGAGGCGCTGGTGGCGTGCCTGGCGGACAAGAAGGTCGAAGGCGGCTCCATCGTGCTGCCGAACGACACGGCGATGGGCAATATCGAAGTCAACAACCGCGTCACTGCCGCCTACAACGCCATCGTCAAGAGCCTCACTGCGGCCGGTAAGCTCGACAAGTTCAAGGTCGACGCGGGTTCGGAAGGCGTCGGCGTCACCGCCGACATGAACGATCCCGTCAACTCGATCGTCTCGCTGTTCGAGTCGCGTGGCGACGTTGTTGGGGCCTTTGCCGCCAACAACGTCTTCACGCCGGCTCTGGCAAAAGCGGTCGCACAGACCGGCATGACGGGCAAGATCTGCGCCTACGGGTTCGATCTCGGCCCGGCCCAGCAGGAGGCGCTCGCGTCCGGCGACCTGACCGGCGCGCTTGGCCAGCAGCCCTTCCTCCAGGGCTTCTGGCCCGTCATGCAGCTCTGGCTGCAGATCGATCGCGGCATTTCGGCTGCAAATCTCGATACGCGTGCTCAGCTTGTGACGAAGGACACGGTCGGAAGCGTAGGCAAGCGCTTCGAGAATTGATTCGGCGTCTATCGTTTCGAAGCGCACCATGAGCGGCGGGGTCGAAACCCCGCCGCCTCCATCTCAAAGAGACGCCCTCGCATGTTAATGTCCGCTGAAGCTGCCGCTCCGCGGCTGAGCCGCGCACCGATGCAGCTTGCCGGCGGGTGGGAACTCAGCCTGCTCGTGCTGATGGCGCTGCTCTATCTCGTGGGGGCGGCCCTCAACCCGGCATTCTTCGGCAGCGCGGACGCGTTGCACGCCGTGCTGCGCGATACCGCCCGCTATGGCGTGATGGCCGTCGGGATGACGTTCGTCATCGTCAACAAGGATCTCGATCTCTCTGTCGGCTCGACCTACGGGCTGACCGGCGTCGTCTTCGCGATCATCTTCTCGCCCACGCATTTCGGCCTCGGCCTCGGCGAGGCGCTGATTGGATGCCTGTTGCTTGGAACCTTCATCGGCCTGCTCAACGGCGCGCTCGTCACGATCCTCAAGGTGCCAGCCTTCATCGCGACGCTGACCACCCTGCTGATCGGGCGCGGCATGGTGTTGGGCCTTACCGGCGGCAAGAACATCGCCTTTGCGCCGAAAGCCAGCGAGTACCCGGCGCTGTTCCAGATGGGCGAGACCAACGCGCTCGGCTTCAACAACCAGATCGTCATCTTCTTCGCCGTGGCCGCCATCGGCTCGCTGGTGTTGGCCAAGACGCGATGGGGCTACGAGACGGCGGCCACCGGCGGTAACGAGCAGGCGGCAAGCTACGCCGGCATAAACACGACCTGGGTGCGCATTCGCGCCTATCTCATCTCTTCCTATTGCGCCACGCTGGCCGGCCTGATGGCCATCTTCCAGGACAAGGGCGTCACCGCCCAGTACGGCCTGAATGCCGAACTCATCGTCATCGCGTCGGTCATCATCGGGGGCGCTTCGATCCTTGGCGGCCGCGGCCGCGTCATCGGCTCTTGCCTCGGCGCGCTGCTCACCGTGCTGATCAACAAAGTGCTGCGCGAAGGCTGGCCGGTGACGCGCACCGTCAGGATCGGGGACGTCGAGACCCAGGTGAACGCCGTGGCGCAGTTGCCGGCGGGCGCCGTGCCGGCGTTTATCGGCCTGTTGCTGCTCGTCGCCGTGCTGATCGAGCCGCAGATCGTCCGCAAGCGGGTGCCGCAGCGGCTGTGGGCGCGTCTGCGCGGCATGCCCCCGCCGCCGCTTCCCGACAGCGGCGGCGTCGCCATAGAGGGCGTCCAGACCAAGGGCGCAATGGGCAGCGACAAGGCGCTGGCGGCCAAGGGCATCTGGAAATTCATGGCGCGGCGCGACGCCTTCGCGATCCTGCTGGCCGTCGCGCTCTGGTTCGTCGGACTGTCGCTCCGCCCCGATTATTGGTGGCATCTCCAGAACAGCTTCGCCGTCCTGCTCAACTATACCGAAGTGGCGATGCTGGCGATCGGGATGACCTATGTCATCGCCAATGGCGACATCGACCTCTCGGTAGGCGCCGTGCTGGCGCTGGCGGCCGCGGCGACCGCGTACTGCCTCAAGGTGCTTGGTCTCGATCCGGTTCCTGCCATCGTCCTCGGCTTGCTGGTGGGCAGCGCCGCGGGCGTCATCAACGCCGTGCTGACGGTAGGCTTCGGCCTTTCCGCCTTCATCGCGACGCTCGGCATGTTCTACATCGCGCGCGGGCTTGCGGCGTGGATCGTGGCCGGGCAGCAATTGACAGGATTTCCCGAAGGCTTCAACCTCATCGGACGCAAGCTCACCGACATCTTCCAGTATCTCGGCCTGGAAATCCCCCCTGGCATTCTCAGCGCCATAAGCCAGGCGGTGAGCATCCAGACGATCTGGATGTTCCTGATCGCGATCGTCGCCGGCGTGATCCTGGCCCGTACCCCGTTTGGCCAGAAAATCTACGCCACCGGCGGCAATCGCCGCGCCGCCGAATATGCCGGCATCGACACGAAGCGCGTGCGTTTTATGTCGTTGGCGTTTTCGGGCGTCTGCGCGGCAATGGCTGGTGTGATCTACGTCGCCTTCTACAGAAGCTTCAACCCGACGGCCGGGCAGTTCCGCGAACTGGATGCGATAGCCGCCGTCATCATCGGCGGCGGCTCGATCTTCGGCGGCTACGGCAGCGTGCTCGGTTCCCTGGCGGGCGCCGCCGTGATCACGCTGATCCGCTCGCTGCTGTCGCTTCAGATCATCACCGGACCCGGCACGTCGTTCGTCATGCCACAGCACTGGGTAAATGTGTTTATCGGCCTGATCCTGATCTGCGCGGTGCTCGCCGATATCTGGATCCGGCAGCAGGGAATTATCGCCGAGTGGAGCAAACGGCTCGGCTTTGGCAGACGACGGGAGGTGTGAGAGATGCACAACGTGGCCCTGCCGTTGGAAGCTCCTGCGGAGTTTCTCATTGAAATGAAAGCCATCTCCAAGGCCTTCGGAGCCGTACAGGCGCTCAAGGAGGTCGGCTTCGTGTTGCGGCCCGGCGAAATCCTCGGGCTGGTCGGCGACAATTCCGCCGGCAAGTCGACGCTCATGAAGGTCCTGACCGGAGCCTATCACCGCGACAGCGGCGAGGTGCTGGTCGCCGGGCATCCCACCAACTTCCGCAATCCGCACCAGAGCCGCGAGATCGGCATCGAGATGATCTACCAGGACTTCGCGCTGTGCGGAAACATGGACGTGGCGCAGAACATCTTCCTCGGCCGTTGGCCGCAAAAGGGTCCGTTCGTCGACCGGGCACGCATGTACGACGAGGCGGCCGGGGTGCTGCGCCGTCTGAACGTCAACGTCAATTCCGTATTCCAGAAGGTTGAAAGCCTGTCGGGCGGCCGCCAGCAATCGGTCGCCATCGCCCGCGCCATATCCTTCGATCCCAGAGTGGTGATCCTCGACGAACCGACCGCCAACCTCTCGCATGTCGCCACGGAGACCTTGCTCAAGACCATGCTGGAACTCAAGGCGCAGGGCGTGGCGCAAGTCATCATCTCGCACCGGCTGACCGACATCTTCGAGGTTGGCGACCGGGTCATGGCGCTCAAGCGCGGCGAAAATGTCGGAGACCGCTATATCCGTCACACGACCGAGCAGGAAATCCTCGAACTGATGATCGCCGGCACCGCCGCCAACGCGCTGACAGCCGATCAGGCGCTTGCGGCCTCAAGGCAGGGCGCTCCGCCCGGTCTCGACTGAGCGTCTCCTCAACCGTCCGACTCGCGGTTGGCCCGAATCCGGTCGAACGCCACGGCGATTACGATGAAGCTGCCAACAAAAATACCCTGCCAGAAGGTGCTTATGCCGAGCAGGATCAGGCTGTTGCGGATCACCTCGATCAGCGCCGCGCCGACAACCGAGCCGAACACCGTACCCGCCCCGCCCATCAGATTGGCGCCGCCGATGACGGTGGCGGCGATCACGCCGAGTTCCATCGACTGACCCAGGTTCGTGGTGACGCCCCCTAGCCAGCCGGCCTCGAGTATGCCGGCGATGCCCGCCATCAGCGAGGAGAATATGAACACGCTGACCTTCAGCCGGCGCACGCCGATACCGGTGAGCACCGCCGCCTTCTCGTTGCTGCCGATCGCAAAGACGTGGCAACCCCAGCGGGTCCATTTGAGCATCAGCGCCGTCACGACCGCGAGCAGCGCCAGCACGATCACCGGGTTGGCGATACCGAATGTCGAGCCGCCGCCCAACCAGAACAGCAGTTTTTCGTCGGGTCCGAACTGGAAGATCATCTTGTTCTGGGACAGCACCATCGCCGTCCCCCGCCCGACCGAGAGCATGCCGAGCGTCACGACGAAGGACGGTATCCGGACATAGGCGATCAGGACACCGTTGATGGTTCCGACGACCAGCGATGCGGCAAGTGCCGTGGCGCAGCCGAGCCAGAGCGGATGGCCGGCATTCATGGTGATCGCCAGCACCATCGCCGACAGGCAGAGCACGGAGCCCACCGACAGGTCGATGCCGCCGGAGATGATCACCACCGTCATGCCGAGAGCCATGATGCCGACAAAGGCGAAATTGCGCGTGACGTTGAAGAGGTTCTGCGGCGTGGCGAACGTGTCCGTGAGCGCGGTAAGCGCCAGGCAGGCGAGCACGGCCGCGATGAACACCCAGAACGCCTGCTGGCCGAGCATCCTGCTGAGCAGGCCATGACTGCGCTGCCCTATTGCGTCTTCGATGCCGCTTGCCGCCATGTGGTCGCCCTGTTGCCTTTCGGGTTCAGGCACGTTCGATCGCGCCGGTGATGATGCCGGTGATTTCCTCCGGCGATGTGTCCGCGGTCGGCTTGTCGGCGACCTTGTTGCCACGCCTCAGGACGATGATACGGTCGGCCACCGCAAAGACGTCGGGCATGCGGTGGCTTATCAACACCACGGCGATGCCGTGCCGGCGCAGCTCGCGGATAAGATTGAGCACCTCTGCCACCTGGCGCACGGAGATCGCGGCCGTCGGCTCGTCCATGAGCACGATGTCGGGGTTGCTCAGCCGCGTGCGGGCGATGGCGACAGCTTGCCGCTGTCCGCCCGACATCTGGCGCACGAGGTCCCGCGGCCGCGTTTCGGAGCGCAGGTCCTTGAACAGGCAGGCGGCGGCGGCGTTCATCGCCGCATAGTCGAGGATTTTCAGCGGGCCGATGCTGCGCGTGAGTTCACGGCCGAGAAAGACGTTCACCGCCGCGCTCAGATTGTCGCACAGCGCAAGGTCCTGGTAGACGATCTCTATTCCGTGCTGGCGGGCCTCCACGGGCCGATGGAAGGTCGTCTGCTGTTCCTTGATGAAGATCCTGCCGTTCGACGGCGGATAGTTGCCCGCGATGATCTTAACCAGCGTCGACTTGCCGGCGCCGTTGTCGCCCATCAGGCCGACGACCTCGCCCGCCGACAACGACAGGGAGACGTCGTTGAGCGCGTGGATGGCCCCGAAATGCTTCGAAACGTTCTCCAGCCGCAGCGCGGTCATTCCATCCCCTGCTCCCGATCCAGCGCCATGGCATTACGCGGCAAAAAGCGCCCCGCAGTCAATAGGCTGACCAACCGTATTTATCAGTCTAATTAGCGATATCTAGTAATTTGAAGGCCAATATCTTGACGATGGGTTCGAGCTACGCGTAGAGTTTTTGCGAGCGGAAGAAACCGCCGGCGGGCGTCGAACGGCGCCCGAGAAAAAGGGAAAAAAGCGAGGGAACAGCGATGAACAGACTGAATACAATTCTATTAGCGAGCGCTGCCTGGATCGGGCTCGCCAGCGGCGCTTTTGCCGAGGACAAGACGCTGGCCATCGTGGTCAAGGGTCTCGACAACCCGTTCTTCGAGCAGATTCATCTCGGCTGCGAGAAGTGGAACGGCGAAAACGCCGCGAGCGGCTACAAGTGCCTCTACACCGGCCCGGCTTCCAGCGCCGACGAGGCCGGCGAGGTGCAGCTCGTCGAGGATCTGCTTAACCGTCCCGACGTCAAGGCGATCGCGATCTCGCCCTCCAATGCGCCGCTGATGGCCAAGCTGCTCAAGGAGAAGGCCCCGAAAATCCCGGTCATGACCATCGACGCCGACCTCGGCAAGGACGACGCGGGCCTGCGCAAGACCTATCTCGGCACTGACAACTACCTGATGGGCGTGAAGTTCGCGGAGCACCTGAAGAAGCTGAAGCCCGAGGGCGGCACGGTATGCCTGCAACTCGGCAACGTCGCCGCCGACAACATCAACCAGCGCGCGGCCGGAACGCGCGACACGCTGTCGGGCGAGAAGGGCATCGAGCGCCTGACCGGCCAGGGCGGCTGGACGGAAGTCGCCGGCTGCCCGGTCTTCACCAACGACCAGTCGGACCTCGCCAACCAGCAGATGGCCGACACCTTCACTGCCAATCCCGATCTGACCGCCTTTATGCTGATCGGCGGCTGGGCGCAGTTCGCGCCGCAGGCCTATGTCCAGGTAACCGACCAGGTGATGGACAAGCTGAAGGCGAAGTCGCTGGTAATCGTGGCCGGCGACACGCTGCCGCCGCAGATGGAAGCGCTGAAGGCGGCGCGCAGCCATTCCCAGGTCGGCCAGCGGCCGTTCGAGATGGGCTATCGCGCGCCCTCGGTCATGATCGACCTGATCGACGGCAAGCCCGTCGAGCCGATCATCTATACCGGGCTCGACGAATGCACCCAGGAAACCGTCGATACCTGCATCGCGAAGTGATTCCAGCGTCGCTCCCGGCCGCGCCGCGGCCGGGAGCGACTATCCCAAAAAGCCGGCGAGGTGGAACGCCAGTGGCGGAAGAACGATCCGAAACCCTTGCCGTGCACTCGGCCGGAGCGGTCATCCCGAAAATCGGCCTCGGCACATGGCAACTCAGGGGCGAGCAATGCTCCGAGATCGTCTCGGCGGCGCTGCGGAAGGGCTATGTGCATGTCGACACCGCGCAAGGTTACGCCAATGAGGAATTCGTCGGCGCCGGGCTGAAAAGCTCCGGCGTGCCGCGCGAAAAAATCTTCATCACCACCAAGGTGCGGCCGGACCGTCTGGCCGACGGCGATCTTCAGCGCTCCGTCGACGAAAGCCTCGCAAAGCTCGGCGTGCCTCAGATCGATCTGCTGCTGATCCATTGGCCGAATCCCGCGATCCCGCTGGAAGGCGCCATCCGCGCCCTGAACGCGGTCAAGCGCGACGGGCGGGCCCGGCATATCGGCCTGTCGAATTTCACCACAGGGCTGCTCGAAGAGGCCTGGCGCCTGACCTCAGAGCCGTTCGCAGCCGAGCAGATCGAATACCATCCCTATCTCGACCAGACGAAAATGCTGGCCGCGTTGCGCCTGCACGGCATGGCGGTTATCGCCTATTGCCCGATCGCGCTCGGCAAGGTTGTAGGTGATCCCTCAATCGAAGCGGTCGCCCGTGCACATGGCCGCACCGCCGCGCAGGCGACGCTGCGATGGCTTGTCCAGCAGCCCGGCGTCGCGGCTATCCCGAAGACCAGCCACATCGAGCGGTTGGCGGAGAACCTCGGCGTCTTCGACTTCGCGCTCTCCGACGCCGAGATGGCTCGAATGAGCGCGCTGGCGCGGCCCGGATCGCGCAACGTCAACGAACCGCAATGGGTCGCTGAATGGGACTGAACGACAAATCGGGAGGGGAAGCGATGGCCATCAGCAGACGACATTTGCTCAGGACGGGCGCGGCAGCCGCAACCGCGGCGAGCCTGCCGCTGCCGTTCATCGGCAGGACGCTCGCCGCTTCCGGCAAGATCGTGGCCGGGATGGAGGCGGGCTCGCCCTACGACACCTTCTACAAGAAGCACGCCGCCGAATTCACAAAGGCTTCCGGCTTCGAAGTCGAGTTCATCTCGATCCCGCACGACAACATCCGCCAGCAATTCGTGCTGGATGCGCTTTCCAGCGCCGGCGGCTTCGACGTCTACATCGCCGATCAGGTGTGGCTGCCGGAGTTCTACCAGAAGGGTTTTATCAGGGATCTTTCCGGGCACGTGACCGACGCCGACCGCGCCGACTTCGGCAAGACGGCAATAGAGACCGTGAGCTACCAGGGCGCGCTGGTGGCCTTGCCGATCATGGTCCACAACTGCGCCATGTACTACCGCACCGACCTGTTCGAGAAGGCCGGCCTCAAGGCCCCTCCGGCAAGCTGGGACGAATATCTCGATTTCGCCAAGAAAACGGCCCACGGTCCGGCGGGCATCTGGGGCACGCTGATCGCCAGCAAACAGGGCATCGAAGCCTCGACCCGGCTTCACTCGTTCTACCAGCAGGCGGGCGGCGATCTCCTAGGAGCGGACGGCAAGCCGACCATCAATTCGGATGCCGGCCGCAAGGCGCTCGAATTCATGACCAAAATGGTCTTCGACGCCAAGGCCGCCCCGGAGGGCGTGCTGGAACTCGCCGACATGCAAGGCATGTGGCTGGAGGGCAAGCTCGCCATGGCTCCGGTCTGGCCGTATCTCTATTCGCTCAGCAAGGAGCCGCTCGGCGGCAAGTTTGCCATCGCCACCGCGCCGGGGCTGGTGAACCCTGGCGGCACCGTCTATTCTTGGGGTTTTGCCGCGGCGAGCGGCGCCAAGAACCCGGACGGCGCGATCGAATTCATCAAATGGGCGACAAGCACCGACATGCTCTACGGCTTCGGCAAGGAATGGCTGAATCCCGTGCCCCGCGCCTCCTCGATCGACCTCATCGGCAAGGACACCAGTATCGGCGACGACGACAAGGCGGCGATTGCGGCCTTCGCCAAATCCGCGGCGGCGGGCAAGAGCATGACCATGGTGCCGCAATATTCGCAGTTGCTCGATATCCTCGGCATCATGAACTCGGGCGTGATGAGCAAGGCGATGACCATCGACCAGGCGCTGGCCGACGGTCAGTCGCGGGCAGAGGCAGCGATGGCGTCGCCCTGAGGGGGGAAGTGCAGCCCGCTCCCGGCACACGAGCCCCGGCGCCTCCCGCCGGGGCTCGCTTTCGCCCGGCCAGGCGATATGACGGCTCTCGGTCACTGACCGGACTCCTGCTGACGCTGCCGGCGCTGATCGCGCTCGCCGTCACCATGGTTTATCCCGTTGCGTGGACTGTATGGCTGAGCCTTAACGGGCCCGAGACCGCAATGCGCGGTACGACCGACTTCCAGGGGCTTGGAAATTACACGCGCATCGCCGGCTCGTCCGGATTCCGGGCGGCGCTGTGGCAGACGCTGCAGATCGTGCTGGCGAGCTTCGTGCTCGAAGCCGTCCTCGGGCTGGCGGTGGCGCTGGCGCTGCATCGCGGACTTCGCGGCAGCAAGGTCTTCAGTGCCATCGTCGCCCTGCCGCTGATGGTGGCGCCGATTGTCGGCGCGCTCTCCTGGCGGTTCATCCTGGTCGACGGCTACGGCATGATCGACTCGATCGCCGGCACCTTCGGCGCAAGCGGCCCCCTTTGGTTCGCCGATGTCTGGCTGGCGCGCGCCTCGATCGTCATCGCCAATCTGTGGATGGCGCTGCCCTTCGACATACTGATGCTGCTCGCCGGCCTCGCCAGCCTGCCCAGCGACCCGCTCGAAGCGGCGCGCGTCGACGGCGCCACGCCATGGCAACTCCTCGTCTTCATCATGCTACCGCTGCTGAAGCCGGTGATCGCGGTGATCCTCGTCGTCAGGCTGGCCGACGCGTTCCGTATCTTCGACGTCGTCTACGTGCTGACCGGCGGCGGCCCGGCCAACAGCACCGACGTGCTCTCGACCTACATCTACCGGCAGATGTTCACGGTGCTGGATTTTCCCGGCGGCGCCGCGGCGGCGATCCTGCTGGTGCTGATCACCGCGGCTTTCTCGCTGCTTGCGGTTCTGCTGCTTCGCGACCGGCGGCCGGACAACTGATGGCGGCCGGCAATCCAACGTCAGGACGGCTGGGCAACGCGGGAACCTATGTCTTCCTCGCCGTCGTCTCGGCGTTCATGCTGGTGCCGATCTACTGGATCGTCGCCACCTCGTTCAAGCCGACCAGCGAGATCCTGGTGACGCCGACCACCCTTCTCACGACACATCCGACGCTCGACCACTATCGGACGGCGCTTGCCGGCGACTTCCGGCGCTATCTCGTCAACAGCCTGATCGCCGCCGGCGGCTCCACCGCGCTCGGCTTCGTGCTGTCGGTGCCGGCCGCCTGGGGTTTTGCAAAGTTCGCCTATCCGGGTTCCAGCGCGCTGCTGTCCTTCACCGTGGTCACCCGCGTCTTTCCGCCGATAGCCCTGGCGCTGCCCTTCTTCCTCCAATTCCGCGCCTTCGGCCTGATCGACAATCCGCTCGGCCTCATCATCGCCTATCTGCCCATCGTCCTGCCCCTGATGATCTGGATCCTCACCGGCTTCTTTCGCGATTTCCCCGACGAGCTGGTCGAGGCGGCGCGCATGGACGGGCTCGGCACGCCGGGGATTCTCGTCCGCATCGTCATGCCGCTGTCGCTGCCCGGCCTCGGCGTTGCCGCGCTCTTCGGCTTTCTCGTTGCCTGGAACGAATTCGTCATCGCGCTAACCATCACCCGCACGCCTGCGGCGCAGACCATGCCGGTCGGCATCTCAACCCTCATCACGCAGTTCCAGACGTTGTGGGGGGAGATGATGGCGGTGGCCGCGATCTATCTCCTGCCCGTGCTGGCCGTCACCGTGGCCACCCAGCGGGGCCTCGTGCGCGGGCTGATGGCTGGGTCGACGAAAGGCTAACCGGACCCGGCAACGCGACGGGACCGGCGCCGGTTCTGTTGCAAATGTTTATCCAGAACAGAAACCGCAGGGCGACGGCTCACACCGCAGTCATGTTGAGAATATTGGCTCTGCAGGATTTCAACCGGCTTTAGTTCACGTGGTGAGCGGTCCTTCAAGCGGCTTGCCGCATCGCACGGTACGAGCGCGTCCCGATTGGTCTGGCTGCCGTCGATGACGATGCGATTCGGTCGACCGTGGCGCGCAAGCGCCTTCTGGAAAACTGCTTGGCCGCTGGTCGCGGTATTCGCTGAACCAGAAGTCGACGGTATCGCCAACGCTATCGACGGCGCGATAGAGTTTGGGTTAAAGCCCGAACAGGCGGCGATCCCAATAGGCCGGCTGATGCAGACTGCTCATGATGGTAGGAAACTCGGGATGCGCCGGATTGATTAGGACGTTGCTGTCGAGGCGGGCAATGATGCTTGGCACGATCAGGATGGCGCTACGCCGCTCCAAACACCATTGTTCGCCGAATGATTTGCTCACGGTGGGTGGCATGGCATCCCACCCCTGAAGCGACGGCGGCGAGAAGATCTCATAGCTCGCCCCGCGCTGAACAGTGATCTCGATATAGTGCTGGTTTGGCGGCAACCGACCACTGCCGTGCACGAGCTTCTCGAGAACAGCTGTCGAGAAATGCGCCGACGCGTAAATGACCGGGCTTCCCGGTGTGTTCCAGCGCCCAGGCGCGACCGTCGAGCCGGAAGCATCGAAGATCGGAAAGACGCCGGCGGGATCCCCGATGCGATAGGCCGTCAATGTCCGGTCGAGGATCTGCGCCGTCACGCAGCACTGCCGTATTTGAGGCCCTGCAGGATGTCGAACACCAATTCGGCACCGATTTCGTTCTGGATGACGACGTCGACCGGTCGCCGGTCCTCAAGCATGGCATGCGGCCGAAACAGGAAGTCGCGCGCGTCGTCCTCGCCGCCCCAGACATCTACGGCAAGGCTCCAAACGCGCGCGAGGCGAGCAAGACGGGTCCCCTCCTCCGCCGACAGGACTTTTCGACCCTTTCGCCGCTCATACGTCGCCCGCGGCACCAGCCGGTACTTGAACTGGCTGTCCTTCGGAGCAACGAGGTTCGCAACACGGTCAAGGGCGACGATCGGCAAGCCATCCTCGATCCGCGCGACCAGACCGATCGGCGAGACGGGCGCAACCTGGCCCGGCAGGCCGAGGACGTCGGCAACGGACGTGATCGCAAGCATCGGAATCTCCTTGTTCACTTGAGACAGAATATAGCCTCACATGATACGACGATCAAGCGTCCTCAGGCCCCTCGTCTCATCCGTTCTATTGGCGGCCGAACGAAGTGGATCCTCTCGGCGACGTCGAGCTCGTCGGCCCAGGGCCTAAATGCTCAGCCGCGCGATGGACCTGGTGATGAGCGTTCCCTCCCTGCTCTGCGCGCTCGCCGGGTGCCAGCCCCCAATCGATCTTGCTCGTCGACATATGTCCAATCTCAGCGTGCCCCTGCCCATCATCGTCAACACCACCATAAATGATCCCCGGCTACATCGTCTTCGAGGCAACCCTGTTCGCTCCTGGGCATGGGATCGTGCCGCCGGAACCGAGCTGGGGCGGCATGCTCGCCGACGCGCGGCGAACTCGATCTACTTGTCGCCTGGCTGCCGGTGCCGATCTTCGGGTCGGCGCTGCTCTTCTTCACGCTCGCCTTCAACATCTAGGCGGAGTGCGCGATCGATCCACGACCGGTATCTGAGCTTTCTCGGCAAGGCCGTCATCGGCGATCTTGGCTTTTCCGGATCACAACCAGCAGCCCGTCGCGAAGCACTTCACAGGATGCCGACGACCTTGTCGCTGCTCGTTGGCGGCGTGCTGATCTGGCTGTTGCAGTGTGCGTTGCAGCACAAGCAGAGGAAAGCACACCAGCCCGCTTTCCTCGCGTTAATCAACTGGTCTTGCGTCAATAGGGAGACGACGCGGCGCTTTGTGCACATGTGCAGCAGTTGCACGAGCATCTGTCTGCGGCCGGTGCCACACGCGGCGAAATCGTCTATCCAACGAGTGACAAGGTCGCCTGGATCCCGCGGTCCTGACTGGAGCAGTCTATTCGTCGAGTGCCACGCTGGCGCCGCTATCGTGTATATCCGCGAATCCGGGTATGATTTCGCCGGCCAGCAGCTTCTCCTTGGAGAGCAGGCCTGCGTCTTCCAGCGCCTCGAACTCCGGCAGGTCGCGCAGCGTGCCGAGGCTGAACTCCTGCAGGAATTCCTTGGTGGTGACGTAGGTATAGGGCGCGCCCGGAGTCGGGCTGCGCGGACCCGACGTAATGAGCTTCGCCCCGCGCAGATGACCGATCAGATCGCGCGAAATCTCTCTTCCAAAAAACGACGACAGGTCCGCCCGGGTTATGGGCTGGAAGTAGGCGACGCACATTAGCACCAGCACCTCCGACTGCGTGAGGTCGACCGCGCGCTCGGATGCGCCAACAGCCGTGCCGATGGCTTCGGCATAAGCAGGCCGGGTGAGATGCTTCCAGCCGCCGGCTACGGCAACCAGGTCATAGGGGCGGCCGCGCAGCTCCACGCGGATATCGTGGATCAAATGATCGATGCTGCAGCTTTTGCCGACGATCCGCGCCAAGCTCTCCCGCCCAACCGGCTCGCTGGCGGCGAAGATAGCTGCTTCGACCCGGTGCATCCATTCGCGCCAGCGCACTTCCGACGGCAGATGATCGAGCTCGCGATCAAACAGCGAATCTTCGTCCGCCCTGGTCCGTCGTTTGCGTGTCGCGTCCACCATGTTCGCTATATCCCGTAAAGGCGGAAGGCAGGGCGGCCGGTAAGCTCGCGCACGGCGCCAAGCTGGACCAGCCGGTCGAACAGCCGGCGCAGGCCCCGGTCACTCATGCCGGCGATCTTTTCGGAGGCAACGATCGCATCGTTGGACAGAAGCTTGTTGACAACAGTGCCCGCCGCTTTGGCCGGAGTTTCGGCGCGACCGCAAGCAGCCGGTCCGCGCGGCGCTCTAGTTGTGGAGCCTCAACAGGTTGTCCCCGGACAGACCGAGTCTGCTGACTGGTGTTTTGGATTTTAGGCTGCCGTGAGGCCTATGCCAATTGTAGCGGTGGAGCCAGGCCGGCAATTCGGCGGCGCGATGGTCTGAGGTCGGATATGCGACGGCGTAGGCCCATTCCCTGAGCGCGGTCTGGATGAAGCGCTCGGCCTTGCCGTTGGTCTTGGGCGTATAGGGTTTTGTGCGGAGGTGTTTGAGGCCAAGCTTGCGGCAGGCCTTGGCGAAGGCTTTCGACCGGTAGCAGGAGCCATTGTCGGTCATGACCCGTTCGATGGTGATGCCAAGGCTGGCATAATAGGCGAGCGCCGCCTCGAGGAAGGCGACGGCGCTTTCTTTCTTTTCGTCGGACAGGATCTGCGAGAAGGCGACACGCGAGGCGTCGTCGATGCAGACATGGACGAACTCCCAGCCGACGCCGCGGCTGTTGGACTGGCCGGTGCGGTCGCCGGTGATGCGATGGCCGACACGCTCGAAGCGCCCGAGTTTCTTGATGTCGATGTGGATCATCTCGCCAGGTTTGTCGCGCTCGTAGCGGCGCACCGGCTCGGCCGGCTCGATGTCCTTCAGCCGCGAAAGACCCGCCCGCTTGAGCACCCGGCTTACCGTCGCCGCCGACACCCCCGTCTGCTTGGCGATGTGTTTGCCGGTCAGCCGCTGGCGGCGCAGCGTCGCGATCTCGTCGGCAATCTGCGCCGCGGTCTGTCGCGGGCTCCGCTGTGGCCGCGACGAGCGGTCGGCCATGCCGGCGCGGCCCTCAGCCTGGAAACGCGCCACCCAGCGCGCCACGACCTTCGCCGTCACGCCATATGTCCGCGCCGCAACGGCTTTGGAGAGACGGCCTTCAACAACGCCGAGGGCCATCTCCTCTCGACGGCATGGCGTCAAACGGGCATTCTTGTGGATGTTCATTCGGTCCTCCGGGAATCACTGAAGCTTTGACAACCTCAGCTTTCCCGGCTGGGACCGAATGGACAACCTCCTGAAAGCTCACATCTAGTTCCGCTGAAAGATCTATGGCGCGCAGCGCAGCGCGCGCCGCGACGGCGAGCAGACTTTTCGTCTGGTCGGTTTCCTCTTTGCGGCTCAGGGGTGGAGCGGTGGTTGTCGATCGACGCGATCGGCATGAGCTCATGCCAAACACTGCCTCGGTGCCCAACAACGGCACCGCGTGGGTCCAGCCCAGCCACTGCGCCATCAACACGTCGGCGAGCCAGCATCCGAGGTAACGTCCCAACCCCTGGTTTTCGGCGGCCATAAACGCGCCGGTGAGCCTCTCTGCCACTCCGGCGCTGACACAGAGTTGCCGAAGCTCGTCCGCCAGATCGCCGATCACCGCATTATCGGGGACGTGACCAAACTCCTCCAACACTGCGGCCAAGCTTCTCTCCGTCAGAAGATTCTCGGCCGGCCGTGCTGCGAGCCTGCGCCAAGCCAACAGCATGAGACCGGCGGGACCGACCGCGTCACCCGGCCGTGTCAGCATCACCGCGTCGCGCAACGCGGCTTCATCCTCCACGCGGCCCGCCTGCCGTACGGTCACCGTAGCGGCCGCCAGCGCGAGGCGGTACCGCCAGACGCCGACTCCCCGCTCCTGTCGGCGCATCACCGCATCGAGAGCACTTATGGCGGCGCCGGCTGCGATCGCCACGTCCTCAGCGTTCTTGTGCGCAAGGCTTTGTGCGTCGGGCACGGCGCGCCGCAGCCAGGTCGGCACCGTCGCCACCAGTGGGGCCGAAGTGGCACCGGAGGGTGTGGCTTGGCGAAACAACGAGGAGTTGGGGCGTAGAATCATCGCTAGCAAGATGAATCAACGCGGCGCTATTGGCAATCGGATTGCACAAAAACCGCCGCGCCTGTCGACGAAATAAAACGACCGATAATCGCGCCTACGGCGTCAACTAGGATCGAGGACCAGTAGCCCGACCCGTCAGCGGAACGCTTCATGTCGTTACAAGACCCAAGTGTAGCACATCTGCAACGTCCAGTTACGAACCGGCCTCGCCTGACATCGAATTTTGATCGCCGCATGATCATTGAAAAGCTCTCGCCAATGCGATTTTTCGTTCCGTCAGGCACTGCAACTGTCATAGCACCGGCGCTTCATATCAATAGAGCCCACGGAAGCGCAGATCCGCAATCCCGCAGGCATGGGAGTCGCTTCGAATCGCTCGAGCCACCTTGCCTTGCTGTCTGGCCGAGAAGTGTGGGCCTTGAGCGCGGCCATGAGCATAGGTCCAACTGAAAACTGTCCTGTCCTTGCCTTCTCGGTCAGCGCCCGCAGGTAGCCGCCGGCAGAGTTGATGTGATGAGCTCGATGCAGGATGTAGGCAACGACAATTGCGGCGGTTTCCGGCCCCATGGCGTGGCACGCTTCCCCGTAAGCTGACGGCGAGATCCCGAGATAACCTCTCACCTGGGCAGCGGTCGCCATGAGGTCGCGCCAGTCGGAGATGCCGGCGACGGCATAGTCCGCGATGTCGGGACAAGCTTTAAGGACAAGTTCAAGGTGATAAGTTTTTGGCGGCTCCTGCGATTTTGGGTTGAAACCGACTGACCCCCTGGCTTGCTCGCAAATGGGTTCAGATTCAAAAAGAGGGTTGGTATGTGAATCCGATTGCTGCAGCTCATTTTGAGACTCATTGGCACTCAGATTCGTTGCATTCATGAAGCTTTTCAATGCGATGTCCACTTCCTCACGGATCGTGTCGAGCGCAGTCGCGAACGGTTCTAATTCAACGATGCTAGCCTTCCGTGGAAGTCGATCCACAACTTCTCTGAAACGCATCCAGAGGGTCTGCCAAGCGCCTGCTGCGCGCTGCTCGATCGCTGCGTCGATCAGCTTTGCGATATCGCGGCGCTGCAGCGAGATGCGCTCGCGCATGAGTTTTAGCGCTCGGGTATCCGCACGGACGTGCTCAGCCGCGGCCTGGAATTCTTCGGCGCGTGCCAACAGAGGCGCCAACGAGAAGCCGAAGGCGTCCATCAACACCCCTCCCCTGCCCTTGCGCGCATATCGCTTGCCGTTCGGGCTGTCCCTGCGCAGGATGATGCCGCAATCGAGTAGAGCTGCTAGATGCCGACGTAGCGTCGCGTTCGCCATACCGTGCGAGCGCAACGACAACTGCTTGTTCGACGGGAAGACGATTAACCCGTTCTCTTCGGACAACTCATCATCCGGATGGCACGACAGCAAGCCTGCCAGGACGGCTAGCGAGCGATCGCCGATGCCGATGATGCTCTTTCCCTCGCAAAGATTGCGATAGACCTGCCATTTGTCGGCGGCCTTACCTTCTGGAATCTCCTTGGCTTCCATCTGCGCTGCCATAAGGGCAAACGACATCGGTCGACTCCCGAAGGGAGTCGTTGCGATATCCCTCTCCATTTCCTTCACCTTCAATCAGGCAAAAGAAATCTGCTCGCCAAATCGACGCCTAAACTCTTGACAGTGATACGCGGAAATGTGATTCTCAGCTTGCTAAAGGTTGAGAAGGGCTTCCGCGACGGTGACGTTCGGGGGCCTTTTTCTTTTGCGGTTTCAATTCTCCTGTTTCGACTGTCTGTAGGCCTGAAAGAGGCTGTCCAGATTGCCAGAAATCCACTCGCCAAAGGATTTCGCTTCGGCCTTCGAGATACTCAATGTGTAGTCCTTTGGGCCGGCTTTCGCGGTTACGCTGACTGATCTGTCGCCGGGTGCCCAAGATACGGCCGCCGGCTTCGAGATTGACTTCCGGACAACCTTCCTACCCTTGTGGAGAGCCTCGAACAGCGCGTTGAAGCGTCCGTCTGAATCCGCCGAGAGGAAGCCCTCGCTGCTGATGAATTCCTTCGCTGCGGCGGCGTTACGAGGGTTATCGATTAGCTTTCGGAGTTCAAGCCATCGATCGCGCCCGATCCCTTTGGCAGCTCCAATGCTCTCAATAATCTCTGGAGGAATTGATTTCGGTATCGTCATCATTTTCGAGAGCGTCTGGTAATCCAGGGACAGCGCGGACTGGACCGTCTCCCGCCCAAATCCACGGTCACCAAGGTGCTGGGCGAAGACGACCTTTTCGATGAATGACAGATTTGCCCGAGCGGAATTCTCCTGCCCCTGGGCGATGACGTGATCGAGATCCTCAAGCGTCTTTACAACAGCGCGAACTTTTCGACCCAGCTCACTTGCTGCACGCAGACGACGATGTCCAAATACCACCATGTAGCGGCCCTCAGCCGAGGGATGCCTGCGGACAAGGATTGGTGTGTCCTGTCCCCGTGTACGAATTGCCTCCACGAGTTCCGAGTACTGCTCGTCGTAAGACGTCATCCGGTCTGAGACGAATGAAACATCAACGACCGCAGGATCGATCTCGATGATCGCCTCGCCATCTGCCAGGAGCGCCGCTTGTCTTGTGAGCTCGTCAATTGATGAGGAGATGGATTTCGCTGCGCCAAACTTGGGCATCGTGGCGAGATGGTTCTCGGCCACGACGTGTACTGCGTCATCGTCGGCGAGAATTCGATTGAAGATGTTCTTTCTGGCCATTTATGTACCTGGAGACGCGCTTTTCGTCTTGAAATCACAGCGGAAAAACGGGATTTAGACTGCCGTCTAGTTTGGGTCGCCGACCCCAAGCTGTGTGTATCAAAGTCCGGATTTCGGTGTTAACAGCCTCCATGGATTCCATAGCCCGGTCGTAGGTCGACCTAGTCATGCCAGATCGCTCTACCTCATAAAGGGTCTGTTTGGTCAAACCAGCGTCAGAGATCGCGGTAGATTTCAGCATCTGATTTTGGAGCATCTGGGACGCGAGGATTGATTGCATGAAACCGACCATCTGAGCCTGCGGGATGTCCGTTGGTTCATAGCGAGTAACAAGGTAACGGAACCAATCCAAGTCGACCCCGCCACCTGCACGGTTCACAGTTTTCAGTAGGTCACCAAGCATTAACAGGAATTGTGACATCGACATCAGATCGAGCATCTGCGGGTGAACCGTGATAAGGACTGAGGTGGCCGCCGCTAGGGCAGTGAGCGTCAGGTAGCCGAGCTGAGGAGGACAGTCGATCACAACCGTATCATAGTTACTGTCGACTTCGCGCAGGGAGTTTTCGATACGGTTCCAGAAGGTCTTCCCATCTAGCGAAGCCTTGTTTTGCATGGCGAGCGGCGTGTCGTACTCGTATTCTTGCAGCTCGAGGGAGGCGGGAACGAGATCGAGATCCGGGAAGTTTGTCTTGCGGATTACGCTCGCAACAGGCTTGCGCTCTTCGTCATACCGTATTGCCTCGTAAATTGAGGGATACCGGTCGAGCTCAGGCTGCACGCCATGGAGAGCGGAAAGAGAGGCTTGGGGATCAAGATCGATCGCCAGAACACGGTGGCCAGTGAGCGCCAAGTGCTGACCAAGGTGTGCGGCCGTTGTTGTTTTTCCGGAACCGCCCTTGAAATTGACAACCGCGATCACCTGCAGCTTGTCACCCGGCCGGCGATGGGGGACATAGTTCTTACTCTCCGAGCGACCGTTGCGGTCCAGCCAATGGCGGAGTTGCAAAAGTTGCTCAGCGGAATACGATCTTCGCCCACCCGCATGCACTGTTGGTGGGACTGCCTTGCCTTCAAGATGCAGCTTCTTCAAATTGCTGGTAGATACCCCGAGAAAATATGCGGCCTCTCCAAGCGAAAAGTCGCGAAGCGTTTTCGTAGCGTTTGGAGGAAATGTTTCCAACCGAAGGAGATTCAGCTTGCGGCTGATCTCGCGGCCATGGGCGGAAATGGTGTCGTCAAATCGCTGCTTGTTGGCAGCAGAGACGGGGGCATTCATTTCGTCGAGACCTCAAATGACGGCATTTCGCTGGAAACTGCCAGATTGCCGTCATTATGCCTGATTCTGCCTCCCCGACAACAAGTTTAAAGTTAACAGAACATTAAACGACTATTCGTCCGAGAATTGACCTGCGCGGCGCAACCACAGTCTACCGCGTGCTGTATCGGGCGACGTCTTGGGTTGAATTTTGAAGCCCATCGCATGTGGGCACAGGAGCCGGGCCTGTGCAACCGGCAAATATCGCCAGGCAGCTGCTGGGTGCGCGGCGATCTCAGTGCCTCGAATCCAGGTTAACGGATTTTAGCGTTCAGGATTGTGCCGAGATATTGAGTATCCCAAGCGGCGCATTTTCGGGGTAGCTTGATGCTATTTTTGCGTCGCGCCGGCGGCTTGCTGGTTTTGCGGCGTGACCCGGTGTGTGGGGGTCTGGCCGGTTCTTCGGCCTGTCTGAGGTGGTTGATGGCGAAGTGCCGGACGGCAGCCATGGTCTTGGCGCCGTGTCCCTTGCGCAGGCGCGACTGATCGTCTTTGAAGACGACGTCGAGAACCCAATGGAGCTGGTTTTCGATGCGCCAATGGCTGCGAAGGGCGTTGGCGGCGGCTTGTGCGACGAGCTTGGCCGATGTGATGCAGTAGCGCGTCTCGAAACGGCATCGATCCTTCAGTTCGGCCCTGCTCGCGACCTTGATGACGGCGGCGACATCGGGCAGACGCAATTCACCGGGGAAACGCCGGTCGCCGCGCAGCCATTCGACCTCCCGCGCCACCGTGACGGTGCGCTGTTCGATGCGGCCATGGCCCTTGTCGATGTCGCCGGCGCGCTCGAGGCTGGCTTGCGGAGCATCGGCGAAGAAGATCTCGATCTCGCGGCGCAGGGTCGGCTGGTTGGCCTTGATGGCCAGAAGATAGTCGGCCCCGGCTGCCCGCACTGCCCTGGCAACATCGCCATTGCAGGCGATTGCATCAATGGTCACGATGGCTCCTTCGAACCCGCCCGCTTCGGCAAGACGTTCCAGCAGCACCGGGATGGCGGCAAGTTCGTTGGACTTGTCGGCGACCGCTTCCTGCCCAAGCACAAGGCCGGAGGTGGTGGCGAAGGCCGAAACCAGATGCAGCGCCGGTTGGCCGGCGCCTAGGTCGTGACTGCGCCGCGCGGTCTTGCCATCGATGGCCACAAGCTCAGGCCGATCCGGCCAGCAGGCTCGAACCCAGTCGGTGAAGCAGGCCAAGAACTGCCGCGGATTGATCCGGTTCATCAGGATCGTCAGCCAACGTCCTGTCGGCACCCCGTGATGATATGGCAGGAAACGACGCAAAAACGCCAGGTGGGCCTCGCCCCAGGCGGCGGCGTGGTCATAGCCATCGCAGTCGGCGATCGTTCCGCAAACCGCCAGAAGCAGCACCTCGGCCAGCGGATAGGCCACGCGGTGCGGAGGGCGGCTATCCTCGATAACCGAAAAATGCGCCAGCAGCGCCCCAAGCCGCGATTTGCCGCCAAGACCCGGCATTGACAAATCCATCCGGCGCATCCGATTCGAGCCGCCAGAACAGATTTACCAATCCCGCCAATCGTAAATACCCGTTAACCCCAGTTCGTAGCCCTGGCGGCGATCTCCGTCACCTTGCCTGACCAGGATGCTTTTGTTAGCTCAATGACCTGCTATCCGTCCTTGACTGCAGCAGATTGGATACGGAGCTGATGCATCTAAGCGTCGGTCCAGCGATTATCACGGCAAGGTCTGAAGAGCGTGAAGATAGACGGCAGTCTAAAGACGGCTTTTCCGCAATAATTTCAATCGAAAATGCCCTTTGCACAGGGGTGTTCTCCAAATGAGCGCCGGGAGGCGTGCATGATCGCTACGGAATATCAATCGTCACGGTCACTATCTCATTTGTCGTCGGCTCCGTTATCAGATCTCGGGATAGCAGCCGGTGTCACGAGCCCGAAGGGGCTACCTTATAGCTACTTTGAACAAGCGACGGAGAATGCGCCCCACAGCGTGCGGTTGGACGGCGCGATGAGCGCGTATCGCCTTGATGATATCGACCTCGCCAGACAGTATCCGGGACATGTCAGCACCTTCCTCTGTGAGGCTTTCCCGGCACTACAAGTCGAGTTCGCTTCTTTGCATCATATCGCAGTCCCCGACCAGAAGGCGTTCGCTGCCGCATTTGCTACCTGGGAAAGCGAAAGCTATCCGCTCGCAGCATGCTGGCACGAGAGGATGGCCGGCGCTCTTCCGAATGGCGACGGCTTTTCATATTGCCGTCGACCTGCTTGATCAGCTTCGAGAGAATGCCGGCGGCTACGACGTCGAATGGTCGTTTGGTGGCGACACGGCGACGATGATCCAGATCGGACATCGCGAAAGCCATGACGTCGATATGATTCTGGATGATCCAAAGCTGCTCGGGTTCAACGATCCGCCCAGAAGTTGCCTGCGGTCGGATGTGGTGCAATCGGACTATCGAGGAGACAGGATTCGGTTTCAGAATTTCGCTTATTCGGGTGTAAGAGAAATCGACTTCATCGTCGCCGGTGCTCTGATAGGAAAGCCTTCGAGACGTGTGAAGGCTGAATCTGGAGTTTGTTGACCGCACAATCGCCCAGCTGATGATCATGCCTGACTACGAAGCGTCCGGCGACCGATTGTGTGGATACCGCGCTGGCGGTGCTCGATGAGGTATTGTCGTCGGCTAAGACGACCTGACCACCTACGTCGATGATCGAGCGGGGGAGGGGAGGGTGCATTCCTACAATCCCGATGCTTTGGTGAGATTTACGCGAAACCGATCGCGCCGGCGTTGGTATTTGCGCGTCATCTCCGCGGAGGCATGACCAAGCTGCTTCTGCAAATAGCGCTCGTCGACCTCGGCCGAGGACGCGAGACCAGATCGCAGGGAATGTCCGGCGAAGAGCTTGCTGCGTTCGCCTTCTGGCAGATCGCCACGCACGCCTGCGGTGAGCGCGGCTCGCTTAACCAGGCGGGCGACTTCCTGGTCGTTGAGTCGTTCGGCGCCAACCGCCTTCCCGTGGCCAGTGACGCGACGGAATAGGGGACCGTGCGCGATGCGCGCCAGCTTGAGCCAAGTCTGCAAGGCCACGACCGGACAGGTCGTGTCGGACGAGCCGCGCCCGATCTCGACCTCGCGCCAACCGGTCTTGCCGCGTAACGTTACCAGCATACCGTTGTCCAGAACCTCCACCCAACCGCGGCTATCTTCAGTTTGGTCACGGCCAACATCCAGCCCGACGATCTCGGAACGGCGCAGCCCCCCGGCAAAGCCGAGCAAAAGCATGGCACGGTCGCGCAGGCCACGCAGCGTGCCGCGATCGAGTGTGTCCAGCATGGCGATCAGGTCTTCGGGCAGGATTGCTTCCTTCTGGCGGGGAGGGGAGGCGTGCCTGTTGCGGATGCCGGCCATGACAGTGGCGATGTGGCGATCCTTGCGATCCAGCGTCAGCCCGCGTTGGGAATAGTTCCAGGAGAGGGAAGAAAGTCGGCGTTCGATCGTCGACACCGATTTTTTTGCTCCGGCCGGGGTGCCTGTGTCCGCGCCGGACGCGATCGCGGTGATGTACAGCCCCACTGTCCGTGGATCGGGCGGCATCAGGGAAAAACCCTGGCGCCGGCACCAGCTCGAAAAGTGTTTCCAGTCGGAACTGTAGGCGCGCCGTGTATTGGCGGAGCTTGCCGCCTCGACATAGTCACGCGCATGGTCTGCGAGTTTTTGCAGGTGGCCGGGAAGTCGCGCTACCGTCTGGGCCGGCAGGGCAGGGGAGGGGGATTTCGCCGGCTCCCCGGCACGTCCCATCTCCGTCACGATGTCGATGATGTCGGGCATCTCCTCGTCCCCGGAAGCATCCGACGGCCCTTGTCCGATGCCAGCCATCATGCCGCTTCGATATCCGTCTGAGAAAAGTTGCTGCCGATAAACAGCAGCGCTTCGTCTGCCCGCTTTGCCAAAGCGTAGGAGAGGCAATCGGCAAAATTCAAGGCAGCCGGATGGCGGCCCTTGCCGTAGGTCAACCAGGCCTGGGTCGCCAGATCAACCATCTGGGAGTCGACAGGAATGATCTCAGCCTCGATCTTGCGGAGCCAGAGATCGATCTCGGCTAATGCATGTTCGCCGCGTCTGCTGACCAGCACCATGCGCGCCTCGATCACGCAGGTTGCCGGGATCAAACGGACAGGGTCCGACACCAACGCTCGTTCAAGCCTTGCCGCCTCGGGCTCGCTACGAAGGATTGCCACAACCGCCGAGGTATCGATCACCATCAGTTCGGAATTCCGTGCTCGTCGTAGCCAACAATTTCCTCGTCACTCCGGCGGTCGAGATCAGGCAACCGCGCCACTCTTTCCCGGATAGTGCGGAGTTCCGCGAGCAGACGCTCCTGGGCAGTGTCGCCGAAACCCAAGCGGTGCAGCCGCTCGCTCAGCGCCTGATGAATTGCCGCCGTCTTGCTGATACCCTGGCGGCGCGCGAGTTCGTCGGCGAGGGCAACCGTGGCCGGATTTTTGATGTTCAGGGACACGTGGGGCTCCAGAAATCTACCTTTGTGATGGTTTCTACCTTGGTTTCCGCCTGCTGTCAAAGACGACGGATAATGCAACATTATCGTTCGTAATTGCTGCATGACGGGTGCGGCGGTATGCTCGCCTCCGGATTGCCAAAAGCGCCGCGATGATTCATCCTGTTGGCGATGATTCTGCGGCCCAGACCTTCAATGCCTCGCGTGGCCTCGCTTCCCGGAACCGCTGTGGCTGCCGCGGGTGCGACTGTCCCGACGTGGCTCAGGCGCGCTGTCCCTGATGCGCAAAGCTTTGCAGCGCACAGTCTTGAGGATATCGCGTTGGCCGCTGGCGCCGCCATCGGCTCTCTTGATGCCGTAGTCTGCCGGCAGGACCGCTGGGCTGGCGCTTGGCGGCAACGGCTGGCGCTCGCCGCCGCTGCACTCTCAGTAAAACAAGCGGGACGCGTAGAAGATGAAGCCGCGTTGCGCGACGCCGTACTACTGACAAAGCCAGGCGATGACGTCGGCCCGGCTGGACGCATGTTTTTGGCCTGGCGCCGGTTGGTAACACGGCCATCAGAAGATTTGCTGACGAGAAAAGACCTCGGCGCGGTGCTGGAGGAATTTGGTCACGCACCCGACGACGACGCGCTCGGCAACCTGACGGGCGAGCTCCGCGGGCTCGCAGCAGGCGGGATAGTCGACATGGTGGTTGGCGCCTTCATGGCGGCCGAGCGCCAAGCTTTCGGACGCGCCGTCGGCGCCTGGTTTGCCGACGCGATGGTCGCACAGCGCCTACGCTGGACTCATGCTGTGCCGCTGCTCGGTGCGGAGGTCAATGCGGCTGGTCTCGCTCGTCCACGGCGATCCGGAACAGGCATCGCGGCAAGCGTCGACGATGAGAGCGCCCGGGCAAAAAATCTGCTGGCCGCGCAGGCGCGTGCGGCGTTGCGCGCGATTGATCTGTCGGCCGAGCTCGGGCGTCGGGCGGACCGGCTGCTCGCAGTCGCGCCAAAACTCAGGGCCAAGGCGGCGGATACTGTCGTCGACAAGCTTTTGTCCGATGACGCCATCGTTGCGTCCGAGAAAATCGCTGGCATGAGCGACCGCGGCCTGCGTCGCCTGTTTGATCGGCTGGTCGAGTTAGGCGCTGTGCGCGAGCTGTCAGGTCGGCCGACCTTTCGCATCTACGGGCTGTGAAGGCAATGACGGAGGCTGCGCGCAAGCGACGAGGCAGGGCGGACGAAAATGCGCTGTTAGACCGCGAGTTGGATCATCTGCCGCCGGAGGCGCGCTGGCGCGAATGGATGCAGCGCGTCGAGGCGACGATCTTTGCCGCCAGCGAGCCGGTGGGCCGCGAGACGCTGGCGCGCATCGTCGGCAAGAACTGCAGCATTGACCTTCTCATCGATGACATCCGCGAAGAGCTGCGTGGCCGGCCTTATGATCTGGTCAGCGTCGCCGGTGGCTGGAAGCACCTGACGCGGCCAGCCTATGCCGATGCCATCCGTGCGGCGGTCGGCGGCGGTGAGACAAAAACTAACCTGACGCAGTCCGAAGTGCTGGTGCTGATGTGCATCGCCTACTTCCAGCCGATCACGCGCGGAGAACTTTCTTCCTTCTTCGGCAAGGAAGTGTCGCGGGACCTGATCGGTCATCTGCGCGGCGCCAAGCTGATCGCATCCGGACCGCGCAGCCCGACGCCCGGTGCGCCCTATACCTATGTGACGACAAAAGAATTCCTGCTCCAGTTCGAGCTCGATACGTTGCGCGACCTGCCGGATTTCGAGGCGCTGGAAGACGCCGGATTGTTGTCGAAGGAAAAGCTGCTTGCCGGGGATCTTCCCGCAGGACTGGTCGGCGGCGGGGAGGGCGATGGCGAAGAGCCGGAGGCGGATCTCGTCGAGGATAAGGCTTCTTGACCGGCATTGCAGCGTCAGATCGGATGTAGGCTGTCTTCACCCACGAGGTCCGTTTTCGAAATCTCGAATAAAGGTCAAAACCGCATCGACCTGTCCGTCTGCAACGAGCTCGGCAGGGGTGCGATGGCCATAGTCGGCAATCGGTTCGTTACGATACCAGTAGATCGCCTTGTCAACATCCCCGGTGAGCTCCGTTGCCGCCGCAATCGCCTTCACCATTTCACACCGTATTGAACGGCTCTTGGTCACGTTGCGGACCTATCGCGAAGCAGAGCCAGCAGCGCCGGATTAATGTAGAGGCTTTCACGACCGACTTTCATTTGCTCGAGCAACCCGTGCTCTGCCAGGGCTTGGAGGTAGGTGGATGCCGCCTGTCGCTTGGCTATGTCGGCCGCGACCAGATCGCTGATGCGGCAATACGGATTGACGAAGATCACCTCGGCCAGCTCACGCGAATAGATCTTTGGCAACCCGCTCCGTATTCGTTCGGCGGTCTGGTCGAGCAGTTTGCGGATTGCGCCGATGCGCGAGGTGGACCAGACAGCAGTCTCCCGTACCGCCTCAAGCATGTACAGGATCCAGCTCTCCCAGGTCCCTTCGGTTGTGACGGCGAGAAGTCCGTCATAGTAGGCACGCTTGTTCGCAATGATGTAACGGCTCAAATAGAGCACTGGGATGTCCAGCAACCCCTTATCGACGAGGTAGAGGAGGTTGAGAACACGACCGGTTCGACCGTTACCGTCGACAAACGGATGGATGGCCTCGAACTGATAGTGCATCACGGCTAGCCGGATGAGGGGATCGACGTCTTCGGTTTCGTGGATGAAGCGTTCCCAGTTGGCCAGCTTATCCCGCAGCAGATTCTGTCCCTCGGGCGGTGTGTAGATGACGGTGCCGGTCGCCTCGTTCATCAGAGCCGTTCCTGGCGTCGCCCGAATATCCAAGTCGACGCCTTTGATTGTGCTACAAACGGCGATTGCCGTCGAAGTCGACACGGGGCGCCGCCGCAGCATCTCAAAACCTTCGCTTAATGCAGTGCGGTAGCGCAGTGCTTCCTTGGTCGCCGGATCGGCCTGTGCGCCAGCCTCATTCGCGAACCGGAACAGTTTGTCGGTGGTTGTGACGATGTTCTCGATTTCCGAGCTGGCCTGGGCTTCCAGAAGAGGAATGGAGTTGATCAAGATGGCCTGGTTGGGAATGAGCTGTCCCGAAATCTTCAGTTCGGCTAAGGCAGCGCGCGCTGCGATGCAGGCTTTCAGAACAGCCCTCGTCTCGATATCTGCAGTCGGGGGCAAGAGCGGCAGATCGTTATAAGGGATGTTCGGCCGAAACGTCATGTCGATCACCTGCACTTTAATCGACACATTGGCTGCACATGTCGTCGGCATCGACATGTTCCACCGACATGTCGAAAAAAACAAAATATATCGACATGTTCAGGGTAGGTCAATATTACGGCCTCCGCTGGGCGAATACCATTCGATCATGAACAGCGATCGCTCGATCCGGCCGAGTTCGCGCAGCGCCCTTGCGAGCTGGCTTTCCCTCGGTGATGCGGACAGCTTCTTCAAGATTGTAGACGGCACCACGGATCGCGTCGTAATCGACGACGCCAGATGGAGCAGATCGTCCCAGTGGTCGAGAATCAGAGTGGTGTTGATCGGCGCCCCGATGTGGTTCGACAGCGCCGGATATGCATCACCTTTGTTGATTTCCACTGAGAAGTGACCCAGTCGACGGAGGTTTTTCCATCGAGAATTGACCCATGTTTGAAGCTCCTCCCACACGGATTGTGTGGGGGACATCGGAGTGATCGACATGGAGTTATTGAGCGTCATCCGACGCTGGCACTACCGAGACCATCTTTCGATCCGCGACATCTCGCGCCGAACCGGACTAT
>NZ_JBEBMH010000026.1:0-84903 GCF_040081985.1 Mesorhizobium yinganensis
ACAGGTCGGCCTCGCGCTCGCCCAGCCACGTCCGCGCCGCCGCGCCCTGGCACTTCGGGCAGTGCCGGTTGCGGCAGGAGTTGTAGGCAATCCGCCACTGGCCGCAATTCTCGCAGGCTTCGACGTGACCTGCGAGGGCAGCGGTGCGGCAGTTCTCGATCGCCGACATGACCTTGAGCTGGGCGAGGCTCAGGTGGCCTGCATGGGCGGCCCGATAAGCGGGCCCGGCTGCGCGGAAGATGTCGGCGACCTCGACCGAGGCGCGCACGCCTTACTCCGGCGGCGTCTTGCCCTCCATCAGAGCCATCAGGCGGTCGAGCGGTCCGGTGACCGCGTGGATCGTCCGGGTCGAGACCTTTGCGTAGAGCGCGGTCGTCTCGAGCTTGCTGTGCCCGAGCAGCACCTGGATGACGCGGATGTCGACGTCCTGTTCGAGCAGGTGGGTGGCGAAGCTGTGACGCAGCGTGTGCGGGCTGACGCGCTTGCGGATGCCGGCGACCTCGGCTGCCTCCTGGACGGCGCGATGCAGTTGCCGCGAGGAGATCGGATCGGTGCGGCTGCGGCCTGGGAACAGCCAGCCATGCGGAAGCATGACCCCGCGTCGCCTGCCTTCGCGCCACCACAGCCGCAGCAGTTCGAGAAGTTGGGGCGAGAGCATCGCATTGCGATCCTTGCGGCCCTTGCCCTGCTCGACGCGAAGGAGCATGCGTCCCGAGTCGATGTCATCGACCTTGAGGTGCGCGACCTCGGACACGCGCAGTCCTGCGCCATACGCAACACCGAGCGCGGCCTTGTACTTGAGGCCCGGTGCAGCTTCGAGCAGCCGTCCCGCTTCCTCCACGCTGAGCACATCCGGAAGCTTGCGATGATAGCGGGTGATCACCAGGGCGCGCGACAGATCCCGGCGCTGCAGGGTCACCAGAAACAGGAACCGCAGAGCCGAGACCGCGCCGTTGATGGTCGCAGGTCCGACGCCCTTCTCATGCTGATCGAGTTGGAAGCGGCGGATATCTTCCGGCGTCGCGGTGTCGGGCGAGCGCCCGAGGAACGCGGCGAAGCACCGGACGTGACGAACGTAGTCCTGCCGCGTGTGGGAGCCGAGACCCCGCATGAGCATATCGTGCTGCATGCGCTGGCGAAGCGGCGAGACGGGTGCATCGGTCGATGGGGTAACCATGGCGAGTTCCTCTCGTTGAAGGGAACTCCATGGTCAGATCGCCGACGCCACCCGCTCAAAGGCTACGAATAATACGCCATCTCAGGCCAAGGCACCCTCCCGCGAAGCGGGTTCGTGCATGGGGTTGCGAAGCAGTCGTTCCGGTACGAAAGAGCCCAATCATGCTGCGGAGCGTTCATAGCCCTTCCTCCCGGTGTCGGCTGGCCCAGGCAGTGTGCGAGCGCTGCCTTCCTGGAATCTCGATCGACCGCATAGGCGGTGTGAGTGAACGCGACGCCGTCGAGCAGACCCTGTATGTAACCAGCGATGCTGTCGGCCGCCATTATAAGCGCGGTGTCCACCGTGTGGATGTAGCGGCTCGTCACTGTACCTCGTGAATGCCCGACCAATGCCGCGATCGTGGCCTCGGTGAACCCAAGGTCATTGCCGATACTAGCGAAGCTGTGCCGGAGAACATGCGGCGTGATGCCGGCCAAGTCGGAATCCTTGAGCAGCTTCGTCCACTGCCTGGGGAAGCTCCCGAATGGGGTGCCATCCTCCCAGCCGGGAAAGACGTAGTCTTCAGCATCCTGCTCATCCTCGCGGCGCGCCTCGAGATATTCCAGGACCGGCAGGCCAATAGGACGTACTGACGCTCCCTCCTTGCTGTCAGTCAGGCGCAGGCAACTACCGTCGATGTCGACTTCACCGTATTGCAGACCGATGACTTCGCTGCGGCGGCAACCCGTCAGAGCGATCACCCGGATTATTTCTGCGGTGGTCCTGTACTGCCCGTCCTCGACCGCGTTCCGCAGAATGTCGCCAAGCGTGCGATACTCTTGCTCGCTGAGGCGGCGGGCGTTGACCTGGTCTTTGGGCTTGCGAACTCCATGCACGGGATTCTGTTCTATGATGCCGAGTTCAACGGCATAGCTGAGGATGCCGCCGAAGAGACCGATGGTTCGCGCCGCCGTACCGGCTCCACCGCGCACGATCGCACGCCCGCGCAGCTTGTCGGTCTTGACGTTCGCGCGGGTCTTGCCCGCCATGATGTCCTTCATGGCCTGGGTGATGTCGGATTTGGCCAAATCCCGCACCCGTCGATTGCCGAGCAACGGAATGATGTGGCGCTCGATGCGTCCGATGTCGGTCGAGATCGTCGTGGCCTTCTTCGGCCGACCTCGTTTGCCGAGCACCAGCCCGTTCCTCAGATCCTCAAGGTAGCGAGTGCAGAGTTCCTTGACGGTGATCGCCTCGCGATCAAGCTTGCGTTCCTCAGCGGGGTTGCCGCCTCTGGCGACCTGGCCGAGCAGCACCTTCGCCTCGCGCCTGGCCTCTTCCGGGGTCCACACCCCGTGCAGTCCGATCGTGAAGCGACGCGAGCGGCCCGAGGCGCGATACTGCACCACATAGCTTCGTTTTCCCGAGGC
Organism: Mesorhizobium yinganensis; assembly: GCF_040081985.1. Lineage (NCBI taxonomy): Bacteria > Pseudomonadati > Pseudomonadota > Alphaproteobacteria > Hyphomicrobiales > Phyllobacteriaceae > Mesorhizobium > Mesorhizobium yinganensis. The sequence continues at coordinate 2,587 of NZ_JBEBMH010000026.1, forward strand.
GAAGACGCGCAGCCCGAACCCGGGTAGTTCGTCGTCCCACAGGACATAGTCCTTGGAGCTGATCTCCGTGGCATCGACGGTTCGTTTGGTCAGCTTTGGCATACGGGCAGGTCTCCTTGAGAGATTCCGCGCGTAAGCAAAGCGTAAGCACGGCAGGGTGGGGTTTCGACCCCCTTGTCGTAGTCTCGGCGCTTAGCGGATTCAAATTTGTTTTGTGATTTCAGAGCCATAGCGTGCAATCGGATAGAATTGGATAATTTCGGCGAAACCGATTATCCATTCTCCGAAGGCAAAGGTCAGAGGTTCGAATCCTCTTGGGTGCGCCATTCCTAACATATTGATCTAACATACGAATTCTTCGCTCCCGCGAACTTGGGCGGCTCTGCCGTCGTTGGCCCGCAGCCAACGGCAGCGGCGCGGTCCGCGCAGATCGCTGAAGCCGGCTTAAGTCAGCGGGCCGCCGCTTCGACGAATTTGCGCGTTCGATCGGACAGGACCGAGAAGAACGGGTTCCAATGCTGTCGGGTCATTGCGGTATTGGGGATCGCCAATGTGCGGTTCTCGCCGCGAAGGTCCAGCCGGCCAAGCCTGATGCCGGGGTTTTCCGGCCCTTCGCCCTCGCCGTAGAGCGGATCGTCCGGCGGGAACGGCAACGCGATGTGCGACAGCGAATAGACTTCGCCGGGCCAGGACAGGCCAAGTTCGGTTGTCGTCGCCGTCGTCTCGCCCGCCGGCCGTTCGCGCGCGACGACCGATGTGCTGGCGCCGTCCCGGTTGGTCAGAACCGAAACCCCGTAGGAGCGGGCCGGCCCCGACAGCAGACTATCCACGTCGAGCGACGTCTTGAGCAGCCCTTGCGCGGCGTACATCCTGTTGACGTCGAAAATGACGAGCTGATGTGCTCCGGGCTTCAGCCGGTCGAACAGTTTGGTCAGCAGCGCCTGCGCTTCCACCGTGGCGTCGGCAGCCGACTGGAACGCAAGAATGGGCGGAACCTCGGCCAGCCTGCCCTGCTTTTCCAGTCGATCCAGTTGCGCCTGGATTTCGACCGTCGCCTGATAGGCCTGATAGCCCGCGTTGACGGCGAAGGAATTGTATTTGTACGGGTCGTATTCCGGCTGAACGGCATTCCAGGCGAGCTTGTCGAGGCCGAGCAGGTCGCCCAGGCGCGCTTGCCAGTCCGAATAGGCGGCGATTTCGGCTATGCCGATTTCCGGTGAGATCAGGATAATCCCGGCCGGCCTGGGCAAAGAAGTGTCTTCCACGGAGGCGAGCGCGTAATGGGTGGCCAGCGCGCCGCCGTTCGAATAGCCGACGATGAAGATCGGCTTGCCACCCAGCTTGCCAGCCAGGTGCTTCATGCCGATGCGCACAGCCGCCGCCATGTCGCCGAACGTCGTCTGGATGAGGGCGCTGGGCGCGGTCCCGTGTCCCGGGATGCGCAGTCCCAGCACTTCGCCGCCGTTTTCGTGGAGCAGTCTTGCGAGCGCCCTCAGGCTGTAGGGACTGTCGGAATAGCCGTGCAGCATGAGCACCCCGAACGCCGGCGCCTCGTTGCCGAGCTGATAGGTGTGGTTCCAGTTCTGCGGCCATCTGGCCGGATCCGACCTGCTGCCTTCGTTGTAACGGTTGAACAGCGTGCGTTCGCTGTCATCGATTTTGGCGTAGACCTCGGTCTGCAGTTGCGCGAACAGCCTGTCCTCAAGGGCCAGATAGCCCTCCAGGGAGGTCACCGGCGCGTTCTTCGTGAACTCCTCGTCGAGATGGACAAGATGCCAGACACTGAGGTCGGGTTTGCTGTTGAGCACCACGACGGCGACGACGAGCGCCGCGGCGACGGCGCCGAGCACGGCGGACACGATCGCCAGCAGCACCTTGGGCACATGCCGCGTCACCCGCCGAAAACCGTGTGCGATCATTGAAATCCCCCTGCGTATCGAGTTGGTATTTAGATCACTGTTTGCGCCGTTTGGCGATTTCCGGCGGGATGGAGACCGGGCTTTTCCCAGCATCCGGGTCTGCGGCGGTTCGCCACAAGGGCCAACATGCCGCTCCGTAAGATGCGTGGGACGACAATCGTATCGAAAAGACGGTTGCCGCAGGTTTTTCCTTCATCGAATCAAGCGAATCTCATATGCATCGCACATGATTCTTCACCGCTGGATCATTCGGAGCAGCGCTGATTCCGTGCCGACCAAGAGGCTTTTTGCCAAGGTCGGCATAGTCGTCGGATTTGTGACCGCGATTGCAGGCTGCTCGCAGGGCGCCAGCATCCATACGTCGTCGGTGCAAAAGAGCGTGCCGGCCGACACGGCCTATGTGCTGCCACCGCCCGGCGGCCCGGCGATCGTCCATGTGCTGGAGCGGGGATATTCCAACGCCATCCAGCAGGAGATCTCGCTGGCGACCGACTCCTCGGTTGCCGGACAGAACTATTTCCGGGTGAAACTCTTCGGAGACCTCGACCCCAAGGAAGCCGGTGACGGGCACACGTCCTCGCGGTCGCTGGCTTTGACGAACATCGGCTCCGAAATGCGGTCGGCGGTTCGCGGCGTGGCGATGTCGAAATCGCCATACTTCGTGCAGAACAGGTACGGCCCCTTCGGCTACGGGATCGGCCGATCCGGAAACGATCTTTGCCTCTATGGATGGCAGAACCTCCGGTCCCGTCCCGCCCTGATCGGCAACAAGGGGTCGGTGGACATCAGGCTGCGCCTGTGCGGCACGAATGCCACCGAGCGCGAGCTGCTCGCGGTGATGTACGGCTATACCGTGAACGCCTATCTGAGCGACTCGAATTGGAATCCTTACGGCAGTCCTCCCGCGGTTCCGGAAACATTGGGAGCGGCGGGGCCGGACGTCTATCCCGTCGCAAACAACGAGTTCCAGACGGTGGCGCCGGAGCCGACGGTCACGCCGCGCCGTGTCCGCCGTGTTCAGCGCCAGGAAGCGCCGCCGCCTCCCGTCGTCGAGGAGGAACCGATCGGACCCGCGGTGCCGCCGCCGCCCGGCGTTTCGGACGCCCCGGCCGTACCGCCGCCGCCCGTCGCTGAAGCTGCCCATTAATTTCCCTGCCGGACAGGTTTCCATCGCAGCAACTCCGCTGTCAGCGCCGCGGCAGTTCCCGCATTTTCCCCAATCCTCCCGGCGCAGGGGATGCGACCGTTGCCGCCGCTTCACTTTCCCTGGGTATTAACTTCCGGCCGATGTCGGGGCGTCCGGTAACACTTCGTTAACCGAGAATTACCTTTAGTTGCAGCAGGCAGTGGCGGGACGGCGATTCGTATCGTTTCTCCGCCGGACAACGTTTCGCTTGCGAGGGGCAGCGGACAGCAACAGGTCGGAAACCCCAGGGATTCCGGCAATTCGACTTCGACGATGGGATCGAGGAATGCGAAAGCTGGCTGTTAGTCTCCTCTGGGCCGTCGCCGCTTTCGGCGTGCTGGCGCTTGTCACGCTTCCCATCAATCTCAGCACGCAGCTCATCGCCAGCATCGCGGTCGTCGTGATGATGATGGTGCTGAAGCTGGTGCGGCCGGAGGGCATCTTCCGGCTCATCGCGCTGTCCTTCGGCACAGCGATCGTCATGCGCTATGTCTACTGGCGCACCACCAGCACTTTGCCGCCGATCAACCAGCCGGAGGACTTCATTCCGGGTTTCCTGCTTTATTGCGCGGAAATGTACAGCGTCGTGATGCTGGCGCTCAGCCTTTTCGTGGTCGCCTCTCCTCTGCCGCCGCGTCCGTCGCGCGCGGCGCGTTTCGGCGAAATGAAATACATCCCAACGGTCGACGTCTTCATTCCGACCTACAACGAGGACGCCGAACTGCTCGCCAACACGATGGCGGCCGCCAAGGCCCTCGACTATCCGGCCGACAAGCTGAACGTCTGGCTGCTGGACGACGGCGGCACGGTGCAGAAACGCAACGCCGCGAATGTCGGCAGCGCCAGGGCAGCCGAGATGCGCCATGCCGAGCTGAAGGCATTGTGCCGCGAACTGGACGTCCACTATCTAACGCGCGAGCGCAACGAACACGCCAAGGCCGGCAACTTGAACAACGGTCTCGCCCACTCCAAGGGCGAGCTCATCGTCGTGTTCGACGCCGATCATGCCCCGGCGCGCGATTTCCTGAAGGAGACCGTGGAATATTTCGGCGAGGATCCGAAACTCTTCCTCGTGCAGACGCCGCACTTCTTCCTCAACCCCGACCCGCTGGAGCGCAATCTCAAGACGTTCGAGAAGATGCCGTCGGAGAACGAGATGTTCTATGGCGTCATCCAGCGTGGGCTGGACAAATGGAACGCGGCGTTCTTCTGCGGTTCGGCCGCCATCCTCAGCCGCAAGGCCCTCGACACCGCCGGCGGCTTCAGTGGCATCAGCATCACGGAAGACTGCGAGACCGCCGTGGCCCTGCATTCGCAGGGCTGGAACAGCATCTATGTCGACAAGCCGCTGATCGCCGGCCTCCAGCCGGCGACCTTCGCCAGCTTCATCGGCCAGCGCAGCCGCTGGGCGCAGGGCATGATGCAGATCCTGCGTTTCCGGTTCCCGCTGTTCAAGCGCGGCCTCAGCCTGCCGCAGCGGCTCTGCTACATGTCGTCGACGCTGTTCTGGCTGTTCCCGTTTCCGCGCGCGATCTTCCTGGTCGCACCGCTGTGCTACCTGTTCCTCGACCTCGAAATATTCACCGCATCGGGCGGCGAGTTCCTCGCCTACACGCTGAGCTACATGCTCGTGAACCTGATGATGCAGAACTATCTCTACGGCGCGTTCCGCTGGCCGTGGATTTCCGAACTCTACGAATATGTGCAGACGGTCCACCTGCTGCCGGCGGTGGTGTCGGTCATCCTGCATCCGCGCAAGCCGACCTTCAAGGTGACAGCCAAGGACGAGTCGATCACCTACAGCCGGCTTTCGGAGATCGCCATGCCGTTCTTCGTCATTTTCGGCCTGCTCGTGGTGGCGGTCGGCGTCACCGCGCTGAAAGCCTATTACCAGCCCTACAAGATGGACGTCACGCTGGTCGTCGGCGGATGGAACCTTTTGAACCTCGTGCTTGCGGGCGCCGCGCTGGGCGTCGTGTCGGAGCGCGGACAGCGGGCGGCCACGCGCCGGGTCAAGGTCAGCCGGCGTTGCGAATTCAAGATCGGCCGCTCCTGGATGCCGGCGACCATTGAGGACGTCTCCGTCCACGGCCTGCGCCTCCAGGTTTACGGCAAGCCGGCCATGCCAAAGGCCGACGAACTGCTGACGGTGCGCTTCAAGACGCATTTCGACGGCAAGACCCATGAACTGCCACTGACGATCCGCAATCAGGAGGGCGCCGGCGAGACGACGTTCTTCGGATGCCGCTACCAGCCGTCGACGACGATCCACCACCGGCTGATCGCCGACCTGATGTTTGCGAATTCGAACCAGTGGACCGAGTTCCAACTGTCGCGGCGGGGCAATCCGGGGCTGTTGCGCGGAACGGTCTGGTTCTTCGGCCTGGCGTTCTTCCAGACCTATCGCGGTCTGGTCTACCTGTCGCGCAGCATCTTCATGAACCGCCCGGCTCCCACTCCGCCAGCCCCGGCACCGCTGGTTCAGAAGGCGCCGGCCGCTCCGAAGGCCAACGGTCCAAAGACCACGGCCGCGAAGGCGCCGGCCCGCAAGCCGGCCGCCGTCACCGCTCCCGAGGGAGCGAAATAGGGATGCGCTCCACCGCCTGCCTTCTTCTCGGCACCCTGCTTGCCAGCAGCGCTTATGCGCAGGTGGCGCCGTTCGACATGTCGCAGGAGCGCGCAGCCTATCCGCCGCCGCCCGGGGCAAGTGTGCCCGCCGCGCCCTCCGGGACGCCTGCTCAGCCCGCGCCGCCTGCCGCCGCGCCAACGGCCCCCGCGCCTTCCACTTCGCCGCAGACGGCTCCCCTGGAAGCGAACAAGCCAGCGGGCCCGGATGGGATCAGCGTCGCGGCGACTGCTTTTGAAACCACCGCTCCGGCGGAGTTCCGGCGTTTTCTTATCCCGTTCCGCGAAATGATCATGGAGGGAGAGACACATCGGCGGTCCTGGTCGGTATTCCTCACGGCCGAAGAGGCTTCCGCTGCCCGCAAGATCCATTCCGCCTACCAGAACTCCGTCGTCGTCGCGCCGGAACTCTCCAAGTTCCGCCTGATCATCAACGATGTCGCGGTCTTCGATATTCCGATCCAGTCCTCCGACCAGGTTTCGGATCTGGTCGCCGACCTGCCGCAAGGTCTGCTGAGGCCCGGCGCGAATACGATCGTGCTGGAATCGGTGATGCGCCACCGCACCGATTGCACCATTCAATCCACCTACGAACTCTGGACGGAGATCGACCCCGGCCGCACCTTCCTGTCGTTCGACCCGGCCGTATCGGTCGCCAAGCGGCGGGTCGACGACATCCAGGCGACAGGCGTCGACCAGAACGGCGAAACCCATTTTTCCATCGTGGCTCCGGGCCTCGACTCGGCAGTCGCCACCGCGCCCATCGTGCGCCTCGCCGAAGGCCTGGCGTTGTCGGCCAACATGCCCAACATGGACATGAGCGTGAACCGGACGGCGCAGCAGCCCGCGCGTGCCGGCTCGATGACAGTGGTGATCGGAACCGCCCAGGAACTGGCCGGCGTGCTGGACAAGGTCCCCGAGGCCGCCACGACCTCGGCCTTCGTCGGTTTCGTCGACGATGCCGCCACCGGTCCGTCGACGCTGGTCGTCGGCGGGCCAAGCTGGACGGTCATCGCCTCGGCGGTGGAGAGCATCGTCAGTCCGGTGGACCGGCCGCCCACCAGCATGCGCGCGGTCATCGCGACCAAGAACTGGCGGCTGCCGGATGCACCGCTCTATCGCGAAGGAGCCTCGGCAACCTTCGCCGACCTTGGCGTGCCCACGCAGGAGTTCACCGGACGGCGGTTCCGCACCGAATTCGCCTTCGGAATCCCCTCCGATTTCTACGCGAACGACTATGGCGAGGCGACGATCCTGCTCGACGCCGCCTTCTCGCCCGAAGTCCTGCCCGGAAGCCACATCGACATCTATGTGAACGGCAACATCGCCTCGACGCTGCCGATATCGCAGTCGGGCGGCGGTATCCTGCGGCAATTGCCGATCGGCGTGACCATGCGGCATCTGAAGCCCGGCGCCAATATGGTCAGGATCGAGGCGATCCTGATGACGGCGGCAGACGCGATCTGCACGCCGGGCACGACCGCATCGACCGATCCGCGCTTCGTCCTCTTCGAAACCTCCAGGCTGGAGGTGCCGAATTTCGCGCGCATCGCCCGGAGCCCCGACCTCTCGGCGCTGGCCGGAACCGGCTTCCCTTATAACCGAGCCACGGATTCCACGCCGATCATCCTGGAGCGCAACGAGCCCGGCGCGCTTTCGGCGGCCGCGGCAATGCTCGCCCGCATGTCGGTGGCTGCCGGGCGCGCGCTGCGCGTCGACACCAGCCTGTCGCCGGCCATGGCCACCGGGCGGGACGCCATCTTCGTCAGTTCGATCGCCAACACGCCAGCGGAAATCCTCCGCCATTTCGGCATATCCGCCAACAGCCAGTCGGAATGGTCGCAGGCCAGCCGCCCCGCCGCGGAGACCACCCCCGCCTCCGACACGACGGCGACGTTCGACCGCTGGCGGCAGCAATTGTCCGGCAGCGGATGGCGCGGCCGGGTCAGCTCGCTCGAAGACTGGCTGTCGCGCAATTTCGATTTCACCATCGGATCGCTGATCAAGACGGCCGATCCGACCGACTTCATGCCCAAACAGAGCGCCTCCATCATGGTCGCTCAACAGGAGAGCATCGGCGAGGGCGGGACCTGGACCCTGGTGACGGCGCCTTCGGGACAGCAACTCGACACCGGCATGGAAGCGCTCAGCAAATTCGAGAACTGGAACAAGATCGGCGGACACATCACCACACTCGACGGGAAGTCCGATACCCTCACGGTCGTGCCGGTCTCGTCCTTCCGTTTCGTCCCCACGCAACCCGCTTCGGTTTCCAATTATAGGCTTATCGCCGCCAACTGGCTGTCGTCGAACGTTCTGGCCTTCGCCGGCTGGCTTGTCGCGCTCTGCACCATCCTGGGACTCGTCACCGCGGGCCTGCTTTCCGTGTTCGGGCGGCGCGGATGAAGTGGTCGCTTGTCCCGCTGACGATCGCGGCGTTCCTGATGGGCCACAGCCCGGTATCCGCGCAGCCAACCGCCGGACCGCCGCTGGTGCGCGCCGCCGACTGGGAAGCCTACAAGAGCCGGTTCCTCGAGAGCAGCGGCCGCATCATCGATGACGCGAACGGCAATATCAGTCACTCCGAAGGGCAGGGATACGGCCTGCTGCTGGCGGTGATGGCCGGCAGCCGGCCCGACTTCGACCTGATCTGGTCGTTCACGCGCGACGAACTGCTCTTGCGCAACGATGGGCTGGCAGCATGGAAATGGGACCCATCGACCTCTCCGCATGTCACCGATCCCAACAACGCCACCGATGGCGACCTGCTGATCGCCTATTCGCTGGCGCTGGCGGCAAAGGAGTGGCAGGCCCCGGAATTCGCCACGACGGCCGCCCGCATGGCCGACACGATCGCGCAGACCGGTGTCACGGAAAACCAGGGCAAGCTGATCATCCTGCCGGCCGCGACAGGCTTTTCAGCCGAGGACAGGCCGGACGGTCCGGTCGTCAATCCGTCCTACTGGATATTCGAGACCTTTCCCGTGCTAGGCGAGCTTTCGCGCGATCCCGCCTGGGGCAAGCTCAGCGAAGACGGGCTTTCGATCTTGCGGCAATCCTCCATGGGTCCGCGGAAGCTTCCGCCGGACTGGGTATCGCTGCATACGATGCCGAAGCCGGCAAAGGGTTTTGAGCCCGAGTTCGGCTACAATGCGCTGCGTGTCCCGCTCTACCTCGTACGCGCCGGAATACTCGACCGTGAACTGCTCGCCGGGTACGCGGCGGGCATGTCGGTGCAAGGCGGCGTGGCGACGTCCAACATCGACACCGGCGAGCCGCGCGATACGCTGACCGATCCGGGCTACCGGATCATCCCGGCGCTCGTCGCCTGCGCGCTCGACAAGAAACCGATCCCGGAAGACCTCAAGACCTTCACGCCGACATTGTATTTTCCCTCGACGCTGCAGCTGCTGGCCTTGTCGCACCTCGCCGAACACCCGGAGCAATGCCCGTGAGAGTGCCTTCCATCATATGGCTGGTGGCGGGCGCCGCGGTCGTCGGCTATTTCGGATTGCGCGACAACAAGACGGCCGACGGCTTCTTCCAATCGCGCGCGACACGCGAAGCGGCCGGCACCTCGCAGCCCGGGACTACCGACCGCTCCAGTCAGTCCGGCACCCAGACCGCTCAACTTTCGCCAAGCGCCGGAACGGGCGGCCAGACCGTGCCCGCCGCGCCGCCGGCCACGGTCAACGCGACGCCCTCACCGCAGGCCCCTGCCCCCGCGCCAAGCACCGCCGCCACCGGCCAGGCGCCCGCCGTCGACGAGACGGCGCTGCGTTATTTCGCCCGGCGCGGCGACAGCAAACGCCTGGAAGCCGAGATTGCGCGCCTGCGCACGCTCTATCCCGACTGGACGCCTCCCTCCGACCCTTCCGCCGTGGTGCCGCTGGGAGACGTGAAACTCGACGACATGTGGCAGCTCTATTCGGAGAACCGCTACGCCGAAGTCCGCAAGGCGATTGCGGATCGCGTCGCCGCCGAGCCGGCCTGGCGTCCCCCGCAGGATCTGCTCGACCGGTTGACCATCGCCGAGGCGCGCGACCGCCTGGTCAACGCATCGAACCTGAAACAGTCCGAGATGGTGATACGGATTGCCGCGAATACGCCGAGCCTGCTCACCTGCAGCGAGGTCGACGTGCTGTGGCGTGTGGCGGAAGCCTTCGCGGTCACCGACCGGACCGGGCGCGCCAGGGACGCCTTTCTCTACATCCTGAAGAATTGCACCGACCAGGCGGAGCGTCTCGCCACCGTGGAGAAGGCGATACCGGTCCTGTCCCGCGACGAGATCGCCGACCTGCTGGCGACGGAACGGATCGGCCCCGACGGCAAGGGCGAGTTCGAAGCGGCTAAGATCGATCTGGCGCGGCGCAGCGTCGCCGCCGCCGGCGAGGATCCGAAGGTGACGGTTCCCCCGAGCGACGTGGGCGCGGTCGAGGCCGTTGCCGACAAGGATGGCCAGGCTTCCGACGCCATCCTGCTCGGCTGGTATTACCTTGGCCGGGACAACCCGACGGCAGCCGAGAAATGGTTCCGCAAGGCGCGCGGCGTGAAGGACACCGCCGAGGTCTCGCAGGGCCTGGCGCTGGCGCTGGTCGGGCTCGGACGATATGCCGAAGCCGAGGACGTGCTGTTCCCCTGGAACGACAGCAGCGACGAGGCGCGCAAGGTCTATCTCGCGGCGGTCGCAAACCTGCTCGGCGGCGATCCTCCCGCCATGATAGAGCCTGCCATGCTCCAGCGCATGGCGCCGGTCGTCGGCAAGGCGCGGGACGCGGCGGCGGCGCAGCAGTTCGGGTGGTATGCCCGCGCTCTCAACCAGCATCGCACCGCCGGCCAGTGGTTCACCGCCGCGCTGTCCTGGAAGCCGGACGACGAGCCCTCCGCCTACGGGCTGGCCCTGACGCGCCTGCAACTGAAGGACGCGGCCGGCGTCGCCGAGATCCAGCGCCTGTGGGCCGGACGTTCGGAGCGCATAGCGACACTCGGCGAGATCCGCCGCGACCGTCAGCGCCCGGGTACGTTGCCAGCCCCGCCGGCGCAGGCCGGGGCAGCGAGTCCGATTGCCGAACGCCAGACCTATGGCGATACGGCGGAGGCCCCGGCCCGAGTCATCGAGGCGTCGGAACAGGTCCGCCCCGCACAGGGGTCAGGCTCCGGCTCGGCCAAAGGCGACCGCCTTCAGCGGAATCGCTCGTGCAAGACGACGCAGGCCTATTCCAACCTCGGCGGGTCGGCGTCGCTGGCGCGGGGCTGGTGCCTGATGGAGATGAAGCGGCCATTGGAGGCGATCAAGGCCTTCGAGAACGCGATGGAAAGGGGCGACGCTACCGTCCAGCGCGATGCCGCCTACGGCCAAAGCCTCGCCTATCTTCGCGTCGGCCTGTCCAACGATGCGGCCGTGGCGGCGGCCAAGGCGCCGCAGGACCGCAAACGCACCCTCGAACTCGATGAGGCCCTGCTGAGCAGGCGCGCATCGGATTTCTTCGGTGCCGGCCGCTATGCCGAAGCTATCCTCGCCCTCGACCAGCGCGCCCGCATCGCGCCCGAGCGCATCGACCTGATGGCGATGCGCGGTTACGCCTATCTCAATCTCCGGCGCAAGGAAGATGCCCGAAGGATATTCCGGGCCATCGCTGCAACCGGCGATCGCGAAGGGCTGCGCGGCCTGAAAGCCGTCGATCCGCCGAAGGACAACAACTAACTCGCAGCCCAAGCAGATTGGCCGGCTTGCCGACGAATGGCCCGACCCCGCGATGCAATGTCATGTCGCGGGCAGGACGCAAAGACCGCCTGTTGCTGGACTTTGCAAGGAAGGGTCTCGCGCCGGGTTTTCCTGGACAGCCGGCTTTTGTCAGCATCCGTCAGGATTATTTTCCCAAAATCTTTCCCCACCCCTCCCGACCTCGCCGATAATCCTCGCCGCCCGTGTCGGAAAAGGAAGCGGCTGTGCTGGCGATGGACTGGACTGCGGCGATCGACAAGAACCGGGAGGCGCTGAAGCGTATCCTCGCCATGCTCGTCGCCATGGCCGGGCTGGCTGCCGGTGCCAAGCTGGACGCCGATACCGGATATGACGCCGGGCAGCCTGGCGCCGGTGAGCCTGGCGCTGGCGAGCCTGGCGCTGGGGGACAGTTTTTTTGTTTCCGCGGAAGGGCGCTGCCGCTTCAAGGCGGACGCGGGCGGAAAAAAATAAACTGTCCCCGGCACTGACCCTGCCCCGCCGTCTCCACCGCGCCATCCTCAGACTGCTGCGTCCGGCAGAGGCAGCGGCTCGACGCCTGATCGTCGTGGCGGCGCGCGGGCTGGTGGTGACCCTGCCGCCGCAGCGCCCGCGAAAACCGAAACCGAAAAACCCGGAACCGCTGCTGCGCGGCTTCGGCATCGCCGTCACCCTGTCGCGCGACGATCTCCGGCGTGCCGCGGCGGCCAGGCGGGCCGCGGAAATCCGCGCCGCGCGCCCGAAACGCCTCAGCCTGCCGCTGCTCGATCCGCTGCGAGACCCGTTCCGCGTCCAGCGCCGCTATCAGCCCGCGCACAGCGTGCCGCGCATCCTGTTTCCCGGCGTGGCCGATCCATCTTCCTTCCCGCGACCGCCATCGCCTCGCGACCCGATAAACGCGGAGCGTCTGGCGCGCCGACTGCAAGCGCTGGCTGCCGCGCTGGACGACCTGCCGGGCCAGGCAAGACGTTTTGCCCGCTGGAAGGCACGGCGCGACGCGGCCCTTGCGCGAGACAGGGACGCAGGCAAAGCAGGTACACAAACCCGACGGCGCGACGCGGCCAGTTCGCACAGCAAAGCTCGCCGCGCGAATTGGATCCGCCTCGGTCCGCTGAAACCCGGCCGGCCGCCCGGCTGGAGCCGAAAGCCCACCCATGACGTCCACGAGGTGTTGGACGTCGTCCACGGACTTGCCATGTGGGCGCTGGAGCCTGCCGACACGTCATGACCGGCGTCATTCCGGACAATGCAAACGCAGGCATCGAGAGCCGGCGCGGATTTTTCGCGGCGCGGCGACGATGGGTGCTGCCCGCGAGGACGGTTGCCCGTCAGGTGCCGAAGCTGGTCGGCCGGCCTGGCGCTTCCCCATTCCACAAATCTGGGGCATTGCGAACGAACCGGAAACACTGCTCCATGGCGGCATGAACGTTGCTCTGCATGATTCGGCTTTTCAGCCGGCCTATCTCGCTGCTCTCAACGAAGGCCAGCGCGCCGCCGTTGAGCATGGCGGCGGCACGGTTGCCGGGCCGCTGCTGATCATCGCCGGGGCGGGATCGGGCAAGACGAACACGCTCGCCCATCGCGTCGCGCATCTGATCGTCAAGGGCGCCGATCCGCGCCGCATCCTGCTGATGACTTTTTCTCGCCGCGCCGCCGTGGAGATGACGCGGCGTGTCGCGCGCATCGCCGGCGAAGTGTTGGGCGACAAGGCTTCCGTGCTGACCGACGGTCTGAACTGGGCCGGCACTTTCCACGCCATCGGCGCACGCCTGCTGCGCGATTGCGCGCCGGATATCGGTCTCGACCCCGCCTTCACCATCCACGACCGCGAGGATTCCGCCGACCTGATGAACCTCGTCCGGCATGAACTCGGGCTGTCGAAGACCGAGAGCCGGTTTCCGACCAAGGGGACATGCCTCGCCATCTATTCACGCGCCGTCAACGCGCAGAAGCCGCTCGACGAGATACTGGCAAAAGCCTTTCCGTGGTGCCGCGACTGGAACGACGAGTTGAAGCGGCTGTTCGCCGGCTACGTCGAGGCCAAGCAGGCCGAGAACGTGCTCGATTACGATGACCTGCTGCTCTATTGGGCCGAGATGGCAAGCGAGCCGGCGCTGGCCGAACGGCTTGGCGGTCGCTTCGACCATATCCTCGTCGACGAATACCAGGACACCAACCGGCTGCAGGCCTCCATCCTGCTTGCGCTGAAACCCGATGGCGCCGGCCTGACGGTGGTCGGCGACGACGCGCAATCGATCTATTCCTTCCGCGCGGCGGAGGTGCGCAACATCCTCGACTTCCCCGCGCAGTTCGCCGCGCCGGCCGAAATCGTCACACTGGACCGCAACTACCGCTCGACCGACGCCATACTTGGCGCCGCCAACGCGGTGATCGGCGAGGCCGCCGAACGTTTCACCAAGAACCTCTGGACCGAGCGCAGATCGGCCGAGAAACCGCTGCTGGTCACGGTGCGAGACGATGCCGACCAGGCGAACTACGTCTGCGACGGTGTGCTCGCCGAGCGCGAGGCCGGAACCGTGCTGAAGGCGCAGGCCGTGCTGTTCCGCGCCTCGCATCACAGCGGCCCTCTGGAAGTCGAACTCACCCGCCGCAACATCCCCTTCGTGAAATTCGGCGGCCTGAAATTCCTGGATGCCGCCCACGTCAAGGACGTGCTGGCGCTCCTGCGTTTCGCCGAAAACCCGCGCGACCGCGTGGCCGGTTTTCGCGTGCTGCAGCTTCTGCCTGGCATCGGCCCGTCGACCGCCGGCGCGATTATCGAGGCCATGGCCACGTCGCTGGATGCCGTGCTCGGCCTGTCGGCGTTCCGCGTGCCGCAGCGAACCGAGACCGACTGGCCCGCCTTCGTCGACCTGTTCGCCGGCCTGCGCGCGAAGTCCACCTGGCCGGCCGATCTCGAGCGCGTCCGGCTCTGGTACGAGCCGCATCTGGCGCGCATCCACGAAGACGCCACGATCCGCCGCGCCGACCTGCTGCAACTGGAACAGATCGCAGCGGGCTATCCGTCGCGCCAAAAATTCCTCACGGACCTGACGCTCGATCCGCCGGAGGCGACCAGCGACCGCGCCGGCCCGCCGCATCTCGACGAGGATTTTTTGATCCTCTCCACCATCCACTCGGCCAAGGGCCAGGAGTGGAAGAACGTCTTCGTGCTCAACGCCGTCGACGGATGCATCCCGATCGATCTCGCAGTGGGCGAGGATGCCGACATCGAGGAGGAGCGGCGGCTGCTTTACGTGGCGATGACGCGGGCGAAAGACTCGCTGCACCTGATCACGCCGCAACGCTTCTACACGAGCGGCCAGGCGTCGCGCGGCGACCGCCACGTCTACGCCTCGCGCACCCGCTTCATCCCGGATCACATTCTCGGACAGTTCGAACGGATGGGGTGGCCGACCGCGGGCATCGATGCGGATCCGTCGCGGAAGCCGATCGTCCAAGTCGACTTACGGAGCCGGATGCGTGGCATGTGGAAATGAAATCCGGGTCAACCAGAGGCGGCCTCGGTCGGCAGGCGTTTCAAAACTGGACTCTGCCGAGCGGATTCTTCCGTCCCGTTCGATGCCCGGGTTCTGTCCAGTGCGGAGCGCCGTTGTTTATCGAGGATGCAACGTGGGCGAATGGACGACCGGGGGTGCCGGCACAGCACGGCAGCAGCACGGGAATTCACAGCCGATCGACCGAATGCCGCGAATCAGTCCCGGCGACGATCAGACCGTTCCCAGAAACCATTTCGTCGCTTTTTCGAAGCTTCCAAATTCGACCGTTCGAAATTTCTTACCGTTGTCCGTCTGAACCGTCTCGGTGCCGCGATAGAAGGAGATATGTCCTGTGCCGGAGGGGAATTGCCACTGAACGCGATAGAGCACCTTTGTATCGCTCTGCTTGATAATCGTTTCAAAAGCATCTTTCATACTGCGAACCTGTCCGGGACAGGATCGACCAGACACCCGGTCTTTCATGGGGCAATATTTCAAGATTTCCCAAGCCGCCGACCGGGCCCAGTTGCTTCGAACTGAAACCGCTGGCGGCCATGAGCGGCGAACCACCCCAACTCCTGTACCCGACCGGCACTATAACGAATAAAGGAAAGACTGGCCACAAGATGATGGGATGAAAGAAATCGTCAGGTGAGCCCACTTCACCCGTCGGCATCGCCCGGCCGACGCGGCTAACTCCCGAAGGAGCCCTCACAGCCGCGCCGGCCAAGGCGGCAAGGGCAGGTTGGGGTATTGCCGCGCCATACTGTCTCACGAAAAGTTAGCCGCATACAGGACTAGTCCACTCATGCATTCGAGCTAATGCAGACGTGGTTGAGTGTTGATTCCGGTCGTCGCATTGGCCCTGGCATGATCCGTGCATCGGATCATGGTGCCGGCATCATCGCCGGCCCCGATGTACCAATTCGGGAATGAAGGTTCGCCGGGGACGGGGCAGGCAAGGGGGTCGGCCCCGGTGAGCTTTCCAAAAGGCAGGTGGCCGGACTCACATCAACCCGAGGCGATGATGTTGCCTGAGATCGCCAAGTGTTGTCGTCCACGTGAGCCCGGCCAGCTCCTGCGCTATTTGAGTCTTGGCCGCCGCGACAGTGATCAAAACGATCGCCCCCAGCCGCCCTGTCTTATGGTAAACAATTTATGAACGCTATGGCGGTGCCGGCACGTCGTCGCCGGTGTCGGAACGCGACTACACGATCCCGAGTTTCAAGCGCCGGAACCCACGGCTTGCGGTTGCGCCGTCATGGGCGGCGCAGCGGTGGTTTTTTGAAACTCGCGCCCGGCATCGTTCAATTGCTTCAGCAAGTCCTTTTGGCGGGTCAATTCCTTCATGCGACGCTCGACGCCACGGACGATTGCCGTCAGTTCGTCAACCCGCCTCCTGTTCGCCTCCGTCGATGCCTCGCTGTCCTGGCTTTCCAACAAAAATGCCGCGTCGGCGGTCGCTGACTCGTAACGGGCCCCCAGCCCCTTCCGCTCCAGGTCTATCTCGGCGATCATCTGATCGAGGAAGTTCTGAAGCCGGCCAAACCGGGCCTCATCCGTCTGATGGTCTCGCGCCGGGCTCCGCAGCCGAAACTTGAACATCGCCATTGCCAATACGAACCAGGTCACCTGAGTATTTCTGTGCAACTTCCATGCTTCGCGCATGGGGACTTTGGGATCAGCTAAGTCTCTTAACCCGCGCCCGCCTGGATATCACGCGATCCGATTGGCCTTGGAGGTAATCAATTAAGCTTAATGGACAGCCGCTGTTCGTATGACCTTCCCCGCCGTCCGGCGGTTTCGTGCGGCGCGCCCCTCCACAAGCCGGGCGGGCTTTGGGTATTTGACGGCACCCGCACGCGGTTTCGTCGATCACGCCCTTTCCTTGACGAAGCGCGCCACATGTAGGCGCCAATCGGGCAGGTCGAGGCCGAATGTGTCCTGGATCTTTCCAATTGCCAGCCGTGAATTCAGCGGCCGCCGCGCCGGCGTCGCATAGTCCGACGATGCAATAGGCAGGACGTCATCGGCGGCAAGTCTCAGCGACGCACCGTTTCGCATCGCCTCGACGATCACATAGCGCGCGTATTGATGCCACGACGCTTCGCCGGCGGCGACCAGATTGTAGGTGCCGGACACATCTGCGAAGGCGGCTGGATCGCTCTTGCGGCCAAACAGACAGAGACCCGTCACGTCGGCTATAAGCTCGGCGCTTGTCGGCGCGCCGACCTGGTCGCTGACCACACGAAGCTGGTCTTTCTCGCGTGCCAGCCGCAACATGGTCATGGGGAAGTTCGACCCGTTGCGCGCAAAGACCCAACTCGTCCGAAAAATCAGATGGATGCAGCCCGACTGGCGAATGGCCTCCTCACCTGCCAGTTTGGTGCGACCGTAGGCGTTGATCGGATTCGGAGCGTCCGTTTCGATGTAGGGCGCATTCTTGCTTCCATCGAACACATAGTCGGTCGAGTAATGAATGAGGCAGGCTGCGCTCAGCTTTGCCTCCTCGGCCATGACCTTCACGGAGGCGCAATTCACCAGCCAGGCCGTGTCCTCGGCGGACTCGGCGTTGTCCACCGCCGTGTAGGCGGCGGCGTTGACGATTATTCGCGGCCTGACCGACCGAACCAGGCGGCGTACGCTCTCGGGGTCCCACAGGTCAGCCTCGGCCCTCCCCACGGCCACGACTGGCCCGAGCGGAGCCAATGCGCGCTGCAGTTCCCAACCGACCTGGCCGTCCCGACCTAGGAGAAGTGTCGCCATGCGAAGGGCCTCACGAGCGGCTCCAGGAGCGCGCCCTTTAATCATTGCATCTAGTCGAAGATCTCAGCCGACCGCAGCGCAAGCCCGGCGGCGTCCCGTGCAGAGAGCTTGACCGCGGCGGGGTCCACCTTCCAGTCGATGTTGATCTCGGGATCGTTCCACAGGATGCTGCGTTCACTTTCGGGGTTGTAGTAGTCCGTCACCTTGTACAGAAACTCGGCGGTCTGCGACAAAGTGACGAAGCCATGCGCAAAGCCCGGGGGTACCCAGAGTTGCCGCCGGTTCTCCGCGGAGAGAACAGCCGAAACCCAGGCGCCGAACGTCGGCGACGAGCGTCGGATATCGACGGCGACATCCAGAACCTCGCCGGCGACCACCCGCACAAGCTTGCCCTGCACATAGGGCGGGCGCTGGAAGTGGAGCCCTCTCAAGACGCCGAACTGGGACCGCGAGTGATTGTCCTGCACGAAACGGACCGGCTCGCCGATCGCTTCGTCGAACCTGCGCTGATTGAAACTCTCGAGAAAGAACCCCCTCCCGTCGCCGAAGACTTGGGGCTCAAGCTCGACGATCTCCGGTATGGCCAGCCTTCTGACCTTCATCTGATCCTCATCGCCAAAAACATTGCGGTCGACGGACGGATCGAAAGCCCGGTCGTCGCGGCAAACGAATGCCTGCCGCGCGGACCGCACTTTAACCCGCGTCTGCTGCACCGATAGAGCAACGCTCCGCGACGGCCAAGCCACCGCGGAGCGTTTCAGGATGATGAGATTCTTATCAGCTCGTCGACCGACCGTTCGACGCGGAACTCGCATAGTCGACAGGGAAGAGGTCATTTATCTTGTAGGCCACTTCGGTCCGGTTGGTGGCCTTGACCTTCTTCATGATGTTGCGGATGTGGACCTTCACGGTGCTCTCGCGCAGCTTCAGCTCATAGGCGATGATCTTGTTGGCCTTGCCCCTGCGAAGAGCCTCCACCACCTCGGCCTGCCTGGCTGTGAACATGCCAGCCATGGGCGGGGCGGCGGTCGCGCCGCTGTCGAGCATCTGACGCATCGAAAGCACGCTGCTGGCCGGCACGAAGATGCCGCCGGCGAGAGCGAGGCTGATAGCCTCGATGCAGACATCGATGCCGACGGATGACGGAATGTATCCGCGGGCGCCATATTCCAGGGCCTTGATGATCTGCGGAAGTTCGTCAGTATCGGCCAGAACGATAACGGGCGTCTTGTCGAATTCCGACGCGAGCTTCTTGATCGTCTCGCCAACCGCCGGATCGTTGAACCTCTTGCCGCCGACATTGAGGAGGATTGCGGCAAGCGGCGGATGAAGATCCTTCTCCCGCTTCCAGTCTTCGATCGATCCGAAGGCCAGGACTTCCATCTCGACCTTGTGCGCGATGATGCTCCGGGCGAGGCATTCCCTGTCGAGCGCGCGCGGGTCGACGATCACCAGCGAGCGGTACGACTTCGACAGCGAGCCGCCTTCGGCGTCGCCAAGCGGATCGGCCATGTCCTTCAAAGCCGAAGAGATGAGGCTGATCGGCGTCTTACTTCCATTTGTTGCGATTGCAGTGCTCATTTCAACTCTACTCCCACAGAGCGCGCACCAAACCATGCCTCTTGAGGAGACAGGATCATCATATCCGCGCTGCTACCCACCCAGTTGCAGCCAAGCCAATGCACAAATCCTACGGGGCCAGTCGATGTCACACGACCGGACGGATCAGGACCGAAGTCACCACTTAGCTCGCCGCGGCACTCGCCGCAGTCACCGGGAGTATACATACCCGAATCGTCCGGGCACTAATTTGGGTTAATTGTTTGTTAAGTTTCTGACCCGCTACGGCTTTTGATGTATTTCTTCGCCGCCTAATGTAAACGGCCTATCCGCGGTGGGCGGTGCCGGAAGGGCCTTTGTCCCCTGACTTTGATCTTGGCATACTCCTTCCGAGGCGCTTCCAGGTGAACACGCCTATTAAAAAAGCTGCTGTTTCCTGCTCAGCGAGCGATCGTTCACCTTCCAATGTTTGTTTCTCGGTGTGCGGTGCCTCATCGAAATCTGCGTCCTGCACCCCTTCGTTCCCGCCGAATTGACTTTCACGCCAATATCAAGATGTACCGACGCCTCGGGGAATTTTGAGCAGGCAGGCAAAACACCACGGCCGCGGAGGCAAGGATAAAATACCCACAACCAAATTATCGCCTTATGGTTGCAGCTTTCCTGAGATGGCTTATTTTCAACTTTCGCCCTTTTTGTTGCGCCTACAATGCCATACTTATAATTGTGACAATGAATTGGCACGCGGAGGGATTTTGTCAGGCGGTCCGTTTCAGCAGGACGACGCGTTTTCAAGAAGATTTGGCAGGTTTGCCCGATCGAAAGCTGACGAGGCAGTCCTCACGGATTTTCGAGGCGCCCGCCACGTGGTTGGCAAGCGCAAGGAACTTATCCAGGACGGCGAGGCCACGCTCGTAGCCTATATTCTGCACGAAGGCTGGATGTGCACCTACAAGCGGCTGCCGGACGGCGGGCGGCAGATCATAGACATCCGCCTGCCGGGCGACTTCATTGGTGTGACGAGTCTCTTCTCGGCTATCTCGGATCGCGACATCGAAACGTTGACGGACTGCGTGGTCTCCGAAGTGGACAAGGCGCAGCTCCTTTCCGGGATGCGGGCTTCGCCCATGCTCGGCGAAGCGGTGATGTGGAACATCGCCCGCGACGACGCCATCGCCGCCCAGCACCTCGCCAATCTTGGGCGGCGCAGCGCACTCGGCCGAATCGTCTATTTTCTGCTGGAACTCGGCGCCCGGCTTCACGATGCGGGAAAAGGCACCTCGACGTCCTATGACTGTCCGCTGTCGCAGCAACTGCTCGCCGACACGCTGGGCCTTACCAGCATCCACCTCAACCGGGTTCTGCGCAGTCTGCGCGAGCGGGAATGGCTGACACTCAACGGCGGCGTAGTCGAGTTCCTGAATCCCTCGGTGCTCCGGCAACTGGTCGGATTCGATCCCTCGTATCTGACGCATGTCTCCGAGGAATTTTAGCCGGCATTCATCCGGCCCGGAGTCTGTTCGACCTTTTTCGAGGCTCAGGGCTCGCGGATACTTTCGTCGAGACCGCGGATCAACGGATAGAGGAAATAGGAGATGACCGTTCGCCGGCCGACCTTGATTTCGGCCGATACGGTCATGCCGGGCAGGAGCCGGACCGGCTCGCCATTAACTTCCAATTGCTTGTCGCCCAGGAGGACGCGCGCCTTGAAGAAGGGGGCGCGGGGACCGGCTGATTGCTCCTGCGGATCGGCGGCGAACGCGTCGCGGCTGATCGTGTGAACGGTGCCGGAGGCGGTGCCGAATTTCTGGAACGGATAGGCGTCAAGCTTGATCCGCGCCTCATCGGCCACTTCGATCCGGCCGATGTCCTGCGTGGTGATCGACACCTCCGCCTCGAGCGGCACGTTCAACGGCACCAGGGTCACGATCGGCTCCGCCTCCCGCACGACCGAGCCTATCGAGCGCTGGGCGAGATCGAGCACCACGGCGTCCGAGGGCGCCGTCAGGGCAACCATGTCGCGTCGCAACTCCATCTTCTTCAGCTCATCGCTGACCGTGCTGCGCTGGCTTTTCAGGTCGACGAGTTGCTCCACCGTCACGCGGCGAAAATCGTCGATGAACGCCTGGCGCTCGGCCTGAAGCTTGGCAAGCATGTGCCGGGCGGCCGTTTCAGTGCCGCGCAACTGGGCGAGCGTCGATTCCACATCGAGCCGCGCGTCACGCGAGCCGAGCAGGTTGAGCAGAGAACCGGTCTCCTTCTTGTACAAGACCTCGCGCGCCTGCTCGATCTGGATAAGACCGTCGCGCCGGCTGGCTAGGATCGCCTCCTGATCCTTGCTGGTGGCGATTGCCGCTTCCTGGCCGGCGATCTGCTGGTCGAAATTCTTCAACTGGGAAAGATGGAAAGCCCGCCGCTGGACGAACATCATCTCCTGCAGCCGCTCGTCCGGCGAATTTCCCGCGATCGCCGCGTAATCGACATCGTCGATCTCAGCTTCCAGCCGCTTGACCTGCGCATCCAAGGCGGCGAATTTTGCGCGCTGCTGATCGACATCGGATTGGCTGAACGTCGCGTCGAGCGTGGCAAGGGTCTGGCCGGCGCGCACGACGTCGCCGGTCTTCACCTCGATCGAACGAATGATCGACGTTTCGAGCGGCTGCACGATGATGGTCGGCTCGATGGTCACCAATTTGCCGGGAGCGACCACGACTTCGTCGATCGACGAAAGCGACGCCCAGAGCACCGCCGCGCCGATCAGGGCAGTCACTCCGTACAGCGCCAACCGTGCCGTCTTAGGCGGGACACGCTCTTCGAGTTCGACGGCGTCCGGCTGAAACTCGGCGATGATCGGCGACAATTCCCGAAGCGGGACGACCTTTGCCGCGGACGATTCTACCGCGACAGGCCGCTTTTCGACCGCCCGGGCTGGTTGGGTGCTCATGCTGCGTGCCTGTTCTGCTGGGTCCACAGATGACGGTAGGTCATGCAGCGGGATAGCAACTGATCGTGGCGACCGGCGTCGGCTATCTTGCCACGTTCGACCACCAGGATGGCGTCCGCATCGACCAGCGTCGAAAGCCGGTGCGAAACGATGATGACGGTGCGCTCCTTGGCAATCTGCGACAGGTTCTGGCGAATGATTGCCTCGCTGTCGGGGTCGAGCGCGCTGGTAGCCTCGTCGAAGATCAGGATGCGCGGATTGGTGATCAGCGCCCGGGCGATGGCGAGGCGCTGCTTCTGCCCGCCGGACAGGTTGGCGCCGTTTTCCTCCAGCATCGTTTCATAACCACGCGGCAAACGCTCGATGAATTCCTCGGCACCGGCCATGCGCGCCGCGGCGGCTACTTCCTCGATGCTCGCATCCGGTTTGGCTGCCGTGATGTTCTCCCGCACCGTTCCACGGAAAAGAAAGCTATCCTGCAGGACCACGCCGATGCTCTTGCGCAGATGAACGAGATCGATTTCGCGGCTGTCGTAGCCGTCCATGCGCACCAGCCCATCCTGGACCGGATAAAGCCCCTGGATCAGGCGGGTGACCGTGGTCTTGCCCGATCCGCTTTTCCCGACAATTCCAAAGACCGCTCCCGCCGGCACGGTGAAGGAAATGTCGTCAAGCGCCGGCGCGCCATCCGGACCATAACGGAACGAGACCTTGTCGAACTCGATCCGGCCGGTCAGTTCCGGCCGCAGGCCCCTGCCGCGGCCCTGCTGCTCGGCCCGCTGGTTCATGACCTCGCCGAGCATCCGGACGGACAAGGCGACTTCCTGATATTCGTGGATCATGGTCACGATCTGGACGAGAGGCCCCGAGACCCGGCCCGCCAGCATGTTGAAGGCGACCAGCGCGCCGATGGTCATCGCGCCGCTGAAAACGTCCAGCGCACCGAGACCGATGATGGCGACGCTCATGAGCTTCTCGAGCAGGCCGGTCAGCGATTGGGCGAAGGTCGAGATCTTGTCGACGCGAAAGCGCACCGAAATCGACTGTGCCGAACTGTCGTCCCACACTTTGCGCTGACGCGGCTCCAGCGCCAGCGACTTGACTGTCCGCATTCCATGGACCGTCTCGACGAGCAAGGCCTGCCGTTCGCCCTCCGCCTTGTAGAGCGCCTGAAGCCGCCTCTGGAAAGGCCCCACCAACACCATCACGACAAGGCCGACAAGGGCTGCGAAACCCAGGACGACCAGCGTCAGCTTGACACTGTAGAGCAAAAGGATCGGCACGAAGACCAGAAGGGAAAGGCCGTCCAGCAGGGTCAGGAAGAGCCGTCCGGTCAGGAATTCCCGGATGCGGCCGGTCTGCTGCATATGCTTCACCAGCACGCCGGCCGACGCATGTTCGAAAAGCGAGATGGGAAGGTTGAGGAGATGCCCGAACGTTTTTGTGGCGACCCTGATGTCGATCCTGTTCGTCGCATACAACAGCAAATAACGTCTCAGGAAACTAAACGTCGCGTCGAAGACGATCGCGATGGCGATGCCGACCGTCAGAACGGCCAAGGTCGCGTAGCTCTGGTGCACCAGCACCTTGTCGATGACGAGCTGGAAGAAGATCGGCGTGGTCAGTCCCAGAGCGTAGAGCACGAACGCCGCCAGGGCGACATCGCCGAAAAGCCGCCGCTGCCGTACCAGTTCGGGCACGAACCAGCGGAAGCCGAAAGGCTGGTTGTCGTCCGAGAGACGATAGTTGCGTTTCAGCAGGACAACCGATCCGCTCCAGTTCCTAGTGAACTGCTGCTCCGTCACAAGCAGCACTTCCGGCCGTTCGGCCAGCGGGTCGAGAACCCTCACGACCTCCTGCTCGCCGCTGACCACGGCGCTGGCGATCACCACCCAGTTGCCGTTCTCCAGTTCGGCAAGCACCGGATAAGCGTCACCAAGCTGAAAGAGCGCACGCCAAGTCATTCTCGCCTGGCGAGCGCGCAATCCGGCGTCCTTGGCCATCCGGATGAGTTTGCGGGTTTCGACCCGCTGCTCGCCCACCGAATAGTCATGGACGAGGCGCTCCGGCGAAAGGTCGACGCCATGATGGCGTGCGACCAGGGCCAGGCATTGCAGATTGGTGTGCGAGCCAGTTTCCATTTTTCGCGCCCGACCGGCCTGTCGGCCCAACTAGTTGAAATTGGGAGACATGTTGTCGGTCTTGCGGGCGGGCTGGCCGGCATCGGCCTGGCCGGCACCGTCCGCGCGCGGCAGCCGCTGGATGTCGGCGGTGCGGCGAACCGCGCCCGCCTCGACAAGCCCGGCAAGCGCCTTCTGCATGAGATCGACGGCGTTGGCGAAGGCGTCGACCGGCATGATGACCCGCTGCCGGAAGACCGGTTTGGGATTGTTCTTTTCATCCCGCTCGGTGGCCGACAGGCTCATCAGGTCGATCCTGACGATCGAGCCAGTCACCGTGATCTCGCCAATGCCGTCTGCATAAAGTTCGTTGTTCATGATTGTTACCCCTTTGCCCTTTAGTCGCCGCTCACGCGGCATGCGTGTGTTGCCACTGCGGGAACGGATCCCGGAGATTGTCCTGGACGTGCGGATCGAATTCGGCCTCCGCTCCGGTCAGGCAGCCGTCGAGCGCCGAACTGATCGCCTCCCTCGACATTCCTGCCCCTATGAAGACCAGCTCCTGCCTGCGGTCGCCCCAGACCGGATGCCAATGACGGTCGAGCAATTGACGGAACTGCGGATGCCGCGGCCATTGGTTCCTGGGCATCACCGCCCACCACAGCGCCTTGGGTTCCGCCCGGCGCTGCGCGCCGGCGACGGAAAGCAACCCCACCCAATCAGGACGTGTCGCCAGCCAGAAATGGCCCTTGGCGCGGATAAGCCCCGGCCAGTCCTGCTGAAGAAAATCGTAGAGTTTCGCGGGATCGAAGGGACGGCGCGCGCGGTAGACAAAACTTTCGATGCCGTATTCCTCGGTCTCGGGCGTGTGATTTCCGTAGCCGTAGAGTTCCTTGTGCCAGAGCGGATGGCGGGCGGCTTTCGCCTCGTTGAAAAGGCCGGTGTCGAGGACCGACTCCAAGGGCAGATTGCCGAAATCGGTTTCGACGATCCGGGCGTCCGGATTCAGGGCCTTGACGACACGGCGCACTTCGAAGCGTTTTTCGATGCTGACGTCGGACACCTTGTTGATGACGACGACATCGGCGAATTCAATCTGCTCGACGAGGAGATCGGCGAGCGTCCTCCCATCATCGCCGTCCCGCGCCTCACCGCGGTCCTTCAGCAGGTCCTTGCTGGAATAGTCCCGCAACAGGTTTGCCGCATCGACCACGGACACCATCGTGTCCAGCCTCGCGACATCGGCCAGCGCGGCACCCGCCTCGTCGCGAAACGAGAAAGTCGCCGCGATCGGCAGAGGTTCGGCAATGCCAGTCCCTTCCACCAGCAGGTAATCAAAGCGCCGCTCGTCGGCGAGTTGCCTGACCGTGCTGAGCAGATCGTCCCGCAGCGTGCAGCATATGCAGCCGTTGCTGAGTTCCACGAGCGTCTCGGTGGTCCGCGAGAGATCGGCGCCGCCATCGCGAACGAGGTCGGCGTCGATGTTGATCTCGCTCATGTCATTGACGACGACCGCGACCTTGCGCCCCGACCGGTTGCGCAGGATCTGGTTGAGGATCGTCGTCTTGCCCGCCCCCAAGAACCCGGTGAGCACGGTGACGGGCAGACGACCGTCGGATTTGTGGCCAGTCTCCATTCTCTCGCCTACGCCGCCAACTGCGGTCTGAACGCGACATCGACATAATAATTCGTCGCGTTGTAGCTGTTGGTCGGGAACAGACCGCTCGAGCCGTATCCATAGACGCCGTTGCCACCGCTGACAGCGCTGGACAATGCGCGAAGGTTATTGTCGTTCGAGAAGTCGCTGTTGAAGAAGCCAGGCGATGCCGAATAGAAGCCGTTGCTGTGATAGGATACGACGTAGGTCGTATTCGCCGCGATCTCGACCTCCTGCGTCAGGCTGACCGACTGCCAGCCACTCGCCGTTTCGTTGGTGAATGTCGCCGCGGCCATCAGGTCACCGGTCGATGTCCACAGGTGAGCCTCGTGCGGACCGACATTCTCGGCGCCCTTGTAGAAGCGGAAGCCGGTGATCCAGCCCGCCACGTCGGCCTGGAATTTCATGCCAAGTTCGACATCGTCGGCGTCGTTGACCGTGACTGTCTGCGGCGCGTCGGAGGCCGAGAAAATGGTCTGGACGCCACCGGCGGGCTCGACGTTGAGTGTCACCTGGGCGGTGTCGGTCCCGTTGTGGCCGTCGGAGACGGTGTAGGTAAAGCTGGCATTTCCGGAGAAACCGTTGGTAGGCGTGAAGGTCACGGTGTTCGACTGATTGTCGAAATTGACCGCACCGTTCACCGCATTCCCAACGCCCGTGATCGTCAGCGGGTCGCTGTCGGCATCGGTGTCATTTGCAAGAAGAACACTGCCCGACACCGAGAATGCGGCGTTGTGGCCAGTCGAGAACCCGAAATCGTCGACGGCCACCGGGACGGTATTCTGATTGCCCCGGTCGAAAAGGACATCGACCCAGTAGTTCGAGGAATTGTAGCTCGACGTCGGGAACAGGGTGCTGCTACCGTAGGAGAAGACGCCGTTTCCGCCGCTGATGGCGCTGGACGGTGCGGTCAGCGGTCCATTCGTGTAGTTGCCCGTGAAGAAGTTCGGTGTGACCGTATAGTTGCCATTGGAATGGTAGCTGGCGACGTAGGTCGCGCCGGTGGTCACCGTTATCGGTTGCGCGAATGTCAAGGTCTGCCAGCCGCTGACGGTCTCGTTCGTGAAGGTTGCGGTGGTCAGCAGGTCCCCGGCACTTGTCCACAAGGATCCGGTGTGGGTGCCCGTGTCCTGAGCACCCTTGTAGTAGCGTACGCCGGTGATCGTCCCCGCGGAAGAAACGGTGAACTTCACGCCCAATTCCACGGAATTGGGATCGCTGACCGAAAGGTTGGCCGGCGTGCTTGTGGACGAGAAGAGGCTTTGCGTATTCGCCGGGGGCGAAACCGTCATACTGACGGTTGCCGATGCGGTTGCCCCTCGGCTGTCCGTCACCGTGTAATTGAAACTTGCCGGTCCCGTGTAGTCGGCCGCCGGTGTGAAGGTGATGATGCCGGTCTGGTTGTCGAGAGACACGGCGCCATTGACGGCACCGCTCACGGCGGTGATCGTCATCGGATCATTGTCCGGGTCCACGTCGTTCGCGAGAAGGGCCGACGAAGCGATCGACAACTGCGTGTCATGGTACACGACGTAGCCATTGTCATTCGCGGCGATCGGCACGTTGTTGACGGTCGACTGCTTGAAGACCACGTCGACCCAATAGTTGGCCGACTGGAAGCTGGCGTTCGGGAAGGTGGTTGCCGCGGAATAGGCAAACACACCGTTCCCTCCGCTTGTACCCGAAGCGAGTGCGGTCAGCGGCCCGCGTGTCACCGCGTTGGAGAAATAGTTCGGATCGGCCGCGTAGACGCCCGTGCTGTGATAGGAGGCAACATAGGTCGTCCCGGCAGTGATCTGCACCGCATTCGAGAAAGTCGCGGTCTGCCAGCCGCTAAGCGACTCGTTGGTGAAGGTGACGGTGGCAAGCAGGTCGCCATTCGACGACCAGAGCGAACCGGTGTGCTGCCCGGTGCCGCCCGTAGGTTTGTAGAACTTGATCCCGGTGATCGTGCCGGCCGTCGAGGCGTTGAACTTCATCCCGAGTTCAAGGGATGCGGTTTCGTTGATCGCCGCGCCTGCTGGCCCTTCGCCGTAGTTGAACAGCGACACGCCGGCGGGCTCCTGTTCAACCGTTACCGACGCATCGGCGGTATCGGTGCCGCCACGCCCGTCCGAAACAGTGTAGGAGAAGCTCGCCGGGCCGCTGTAGCCGGAAGTCGGCGTGAAGATCACGTTGCCGTGCTGCGCATCGATGCTCACCGTGCCGTTCGACGCGTTGCTGACGCCGGTGATCGAGAGCGCGTCGCCATTCGTGTCGACATCGTTCTGGAGCAGGGTCGCAAAGGAGATAACCAGCGTCCCGTTCTTGCCGACGCTCAACGTATCGTCCGTGGCAACCGGCGCCACGTTGGGATCCGCCGCGAAGACAACGTCGACCCAGTAATTCCTGCCACCGGAATTGCCGCTGGGGAAAACGTTGGGATCGTTCGTGTAGGCATAGACACCGCCACCCGCAAGCGCGGTAAGCGGACCATTGGTACGATCCGCGGTGAAATAATCGGCCGTTACCGAATAGTATCCGTTGGTGTGGTACGACGCGATGTAGGTCGTGTTGGCGTTGATGTGCACGGGAGACGAGAAGTACACCGTCTGCCAGCCGGTCAGTCCCTCGTTCACCGAGACGCCTGTCGCCAGTTTCGTGCCGTCCGCGGTCCAAAGATCGACCGTGTGCTGCCCGGTGTTGTAGAAACCCTTGTAGAAGCGGACCGCGCTCACCGTGCCGCCCGTCGCGGCCTGGAACTTGACGCCGAGGGTGACGCCGTCGCGATCCATCTCAGTTTCTTTTGCCGGCTTGTCGGCGAAGGTCCAGATGCTGGATGTCGTCGGCAGATTGACAGTCACCTGCACGGGGGTCGAAGCCAGACCCAGATTGAGGCTGTCGTCGACGGCGCGCGCAAGGAACGAGTAGTTGTTGGTCGCCTGCGCGATCCAGCTATAGCTCCAGTTTTCGCGTCCTACAGCTTTCCACCAGCTTTGCCCTCCATCGGTGGACACTTCGACGCCAGCGACGATACCGCCGCCGGAATCCTGCGCGGTGCCGGTAATCGTCACCCGCTCGCCTTCGACAAACGTCCCGCCGCCGGGTGAGGTGATCGTGGCGATCGGCTTGACCGTGTCGGTCGATTCGGACGCCATGATCAGGCTCGCATTCAGCGTTCCCGGCTGGATGCCCATGTCGGCAAACATGTTCACCATGGCCTGCTGCACATTCGGATCGGTCGCCGTCACGGCGCCCTCATGCTGGTCGTCGAGGCCCCAGGACCAGAAGACCGTGCCAGCCCCGAACACCAGCGCGCCGCTTTCAGCGCGATACATGGTCAGGCTATGCGTGACGTCCGCCGAGCCCACGGTGGTGCCGTAGTCGCGGAGATAAGAATCCACCGACACTGTCGACAGCGACATGTTGATCAGGCCGGCAGGCCTGAAGCCGTTCTCGACGTCGGAGTCCCATTCGTAGCCGAGCAGGTTTTGAACGAGCGAGTGCGTCTCGCCCTCCTGCAGTTCGGCTACGTCGGTGTTCCGCCAGAAACGGAGCTTGGAATAGTCATAGGGTATGGTGATTGTGTCCAGCCGGTAGCTGTCGACCGTGAACATCGTGCCGGTGAGCGCGTTCTCGGGCTTTTGTCCCGGTTCGGCGAAACGCGGATCGCGCCAGGTTCCGGTGGACGTGTCGGTCGGATCCGGCGTGCCGCCCCAAGTCTCCTTGTAGCAGACCATGGTACGGTACGGCGTTCCATTGCCGTCGATGCTGGTCTCCCAGCGGACTTTCCAATAAACTTCGTTGCCGCTCCAGAACGCCAGATTGACGCCGGCGTCGCGCGCCGCCTCAACATTGGTGCGCTGCTCGCCCGACCAATACTCGTCGTGTCCGACCGACAGGAAGGCGTCGTGGTTGAGCAGCAGGCTGCCGCTGCGCGCGCTGTCTACTCCGGAAATGTAGGAAACGTCGTAGCCGTTCTCCTCAAGCCAGCGGATCGCCGAGTGCTCGGCGCCGAAGATATAGTCGTGTGTTCCGCCCGTCGGGCTGCCATTGGTGATGATGGGACGGTTGTAGCTTATGGCCGTCGCCCTGCCGATTGCGGTAATGCCGCAACTGCAGTTCGGCGGCATGTAGCCGATCATGTCCGCCGGATCGACGGGTACCTCGCCGAAATACAGGCTCGCGCCGCCCCAGGCGTTGTAAGCCTGCCACGTCGTGTCCGACGTTTGGAAGACGATGTCACTGGTGGAACTGTCGTCGCGAACGATAAAGGGGATCTGGCTCGCCCCGCCAGAGCCGTCCAGGCGCGTGAGCTTGGCGACGTAGACGCCGGAGACGGCATCCCCGGGGATTTGCCAACTCGCCGAAACAGCCCAATTGCCCGCGTCGATAAGGCCGCGCGACATGTCGACGATGGGATGGGGCTGAACCTGAGCCGTGGTCAGTTGCTTGTCGATCGTGCCGACCTTGCGTGCGCCGTCGCCGCCGTAGTAGCCGAGGCGGTAGATGTCGATGCGATAGTCGGTCGAATCCGTCGCGATCTTGAAGTCGACGGTTTGGCCTATATTGGTGCTGATCTCGGTGGCAAAGCCCTGGATGGTCCCATCGCCGTCGCCCTCGACGTACCATTCGCTTCTCGGATTGCCCTGCTTGGCGTTCTCGATCGTGATCTTGTTTGCCGGCACTGGGCTGAGGTCCGCGGCAGTCTTCGTTCCATCGGCGAATTTGAAGTTCTCGATATTCGTGACGGTGTCGGTCCCGTTCGGAGAACCCAGCCGCTTGTCGGCGATGGTGAAAGTAGCACCTGAAACCAGGACACTGTAATCGTTGCGAAGACCGTCGAAGACGACCGTGTCGCCGGAGCCTGCGCCGCCGTCTATGGTGTCGTCGCCAGCACCGCCGGTCAGCGTGTCGTTTCCGCTTCCCCCCGTCAGGATGTTGGCGGCGGCGCTGCCCACGATGCTGACGGCGGCTGTCGATCCGCTCGCCTTGACATTCTCGAAGCCGCCGACATTGACCGCGTCTACGGCAGTCTGGTCGGTCGATGAGAGATTGATGGTGGCCGCGCCGTTGACCACCAGGGTATCGATGTCCGCGCCGCCGAGGATCGAGGTGCTGGTGGCATTGTAGGTGATGAGATCGTTACCGGCCCCGCCATCGATCGCGTCGGCGCCCGCGCCACCGTTTATCGTATCCGCGCCGGCACCGCCGATCAGGCTGTTCGCGCCCGAGCTGCCGAGAAGGTTGACGGCCAGCACCGAACCGCTTGCATTGACGTTTTCAAAGCCCGTCAGGATGGCAGTGTCGCCAACACTCTGATCCGCAGCCGAGAGATCGATCGACGCCGCGCCATTCACCGCAAGCGTGTCGGTGTCGGCCCCGCCGGACACCAGTCCGTCGGCGGCATCGTAGACGATGACGTCGTTGCCCGCGCCACCGCTGATCGTGTCGGCGCCTGCTCCTGCGTCAATCGTGTCCGCGCCCGAACCGCCGGTAAGGTTGTCGGCCTGGTCGCTTCCCGTGATGGTGAAACCTTCGGTCTGACCGCCCAGCGCGACCGTTACACCAGCGGCGGCACCGGCTGCGGAAATTCTTTCCAGACCCTGGATCGCGGTATTTGTTGCTCCCAGTGTATTCAGTTTGGTGGATGTGGATGTCAGGTTGATGGCGTCATCCGTGCCCGCGCCAAGGTTGATCGTCCCGGCGCCCGCCAGGATGGCGTCGAGTTGCGCGCCGCTCAACGTTGCCGTGTCGTTGCCACCGGTGCCCGTCAGGTTGCCGGTTTCGACACCGCTCACCGATGGCGCCGCCAGTGCAGAAATATCGCCGTTGGCGGCGATGTTCAGTACGTCCGACGTACCGCTTGCGAGATTGATCGCAGCAAAGCCGGCGAACTGTGCGGCCGTCATGGTGACCGTGTCGCTGCTGGAGCTGCCCGTCAGCGTCTCGACGCCGGAAACCGTGCCCGTCGAAAAATCGACGGTGGTGCCGCCGCTGGTCAGCACGATCTGGTCACGCACACCGCTTCCGGTGTCGGAGCCACCGTCGATCGATTCTCCGGCAGCGAACTGACCGTTGGCCAGGTTGACCGTGTCGTCGCCGCCGCCGGCGGCGATCACATCCGCAGCCGTGCCGCCGGTAATGACATCTGCCTGATTGCTGCCTGTGATGGTGAAAGCTTCGGTCTGGCCGCCCAACGCTATGGTCACGCCCGCGGCAGCCCCAAAAGCCGAGATGACTTCGACGCCTTGAATGGAGGTGTTTGTCGACCCAAGCGTGTTCAGTTCGGTCGAGATGGAGGTCAGATTGATCGTATCGCCCGTGCCGGCGCCGAGGTTGATGATTCCCGATCCGGTCAAGATGGCATTGAGCTGGGCTCCGGTCAGCGTCACGGAATCGTTGCCGCCGGTGCCGGTCAGGCTGCCGGTTTCGACACCGCTCAAGGCCGGGGTCGCCAGGGCTGAGATGTTACCGTTGGCCACGACGTTCAGCACATCGGCCGTGCCGCTTCCGAGATTGATGGTGATGAAACCAGCCCACTGCGCCGTGGTCATGGTGACCGTATCGCTGCTCGCGCTGCCGGTCAGCGTCTCGATTCCCGAAACCGCGCCCGTGGAGAAATCGACCGTGGTGCCGCTGCTGGTCAGCACGACCTGGTCGCGCAGCCCGCTTCCCGTGTTGGCCCCGCCATCGATCGACTCCCCGGCGACGAACTGGCCATTGGCAAGATTGACCGTGTCGTCACCGCCACCAGCCGCAATCACATCGGCGCCTGTGCCGCCGGTGATCGTGTCAGCCTGATTGCTGCCTGTGATGGTGAAAGCTTCGGTCTGGCCGCTCAACGAAATGGCCACGCCGGCAGTGGCCGCGAAGAAAGAAATCACCTCGACGCCCTGGATCGAAGCGTTGGTTGAACCCAGCGTATTCAATGTCGTCGAAGTCGAGGTCAGATTGATCGTGTCGCCCGTGCCGGTGCCAAGATTGATGGTGCCGGAGCCGACCACGATGGCGTTCAACTGAGCCCCTGTCAGCGTCACCGAATCCGTGCCGGATGTACCGACCAGATTTCCGGTTTCAACGCTGCTTATCGAAGGCGTGCCGAGTGTGGAGATGTTGCCGCTGGCTACGACGTTCAGAACGTCGGTCCCGATACCGAGGTTGATGGTGAGGAAGCCGGACCACTGTGCGGCCGTCATTGTCACGGTATCGCCAAGAAGACTGCCGGTCAGGGTCTCGATGCCCGCGACGGTGCCCACGGAAAAGTCGACTGTGGTGCCGAGGCTGGTGAGGACGATCTGGTCGCGCACGCCGCTGCTGGTATTACCGCCACCCTGGATCGACTCCCCGGCGACAAACTGGCCGTTGCCGATGTTGATGGTGTCGTCACCGTTGCCGGCGACGATCGTGTCCGCGCCGTTGCCGCCGTTGAACGTGTCACCGCTATTGTCCTGCAACTGTGCGGGCGTGCCGCCGGAAAAGCCGGTGAGCGTCCCCTTCGACGCATCCGCCGTATCGGCTCCGTTCGTACCGTTGAAGGTGGCCAGCAGTCCCGCATAGGCGGACATCCCAGCCGAGGTCAGCGGCGGGCGGATGGAGCCGGTCTCGCCGGCCAGCGACCATTCTCCGCCCCGGCTCGCAGCTCCGACAAAACCGCCCGCGGCGAGAGTGTTCGCTCCCGTCCTTCTTGCGAAGGCGTCGACGAAGGCGGCGCCCCGCTCCCCTGCCCCGGTCCGGCATGCCCAAACGAGGATGGCCGCATC
The DNA here is from genome assembly GCF_040081985.1 of Mesorhizobium yinganensis. Lineage (NCBI taxonomy): Bacteria > Pseudomonadati > Pseudomonadota > Alphaproteobacteria > Hyphomicrobiales > Phyllobacteriaceae > Mesorhizobium > Mesorhizobium yinganensis. The sequence continues at coordinate 36,328 of NZ_JBEBMH010000026.1, forward strand.
CTCGGTGAGAGCGCGGCCAAGACCGGCGATTTCGGCTGCGTCGTGACCGATCGACTCGATCGTCACCGGCCCGGCGGCAAAGCTGATCTCGCCAGGTTGGCCGTGGGCGACGATATGGATTGCCTCGAGGTCCGATCGATCGCCCAAGGTGCGCGCCATTTGAGCCATCGCAGGCTCATCGCCCGACAGGACAATCTGCTCGACGCCCGTCCTGATCCCGCCGAGCAGGGTATCGAAGTCATCAATGGCAGGATCTATAAAGACGATTTCTCGAGTACTTGTCACCGCATCCCCCAGGCATTCGTTTAGCCGAGAATTTCTAGGCGTCGCTTACGATCTAGCTCGAAGCCGCTCCCATTTTTCTTCAAGGCAATCGAAGAGATGGCTTCAGATAGGGCCAATTCTGCCAGCTTTGGACGCCGCGCAAACGACATCAATCGGTGTGCTTTGCACTCCCAAAGTGGGTAGATGGGAATATGGAGTATACGCCATGCGACTATGGTGCGCGCGCTGTGGGCGTTGGCGGACAGGTCAGCCGTGGACCTGTGCATCCTTCAAATCAGCCGCCGCACCAGCATTTGCGGGCGACGTATCGTTGCCGGAGACATACAGGAATGACCCGGCGTCGGCAGGGCGCACGGACGTCTGGCGGCTGCTCATGCATCGGTTGAAAGGGCTAAGCCATAGGGACTAGTGGCCGTTGGGATTGTCCCTTCCCCCTCCCCTATCGATGATCTATTTTCCTTGCCGGGTCCGATTGAGAATGACCGCGCTACAAGAGTCTTTCTCAAGGCAACCTTCGCAATGGGTGATTTCGACCTCCGATTCTATCTGTCCATCCTCTGGCGGAGGGCGCCTTACGTCGCCCTGATCGCCGTCGTCGCCGCTGTGATTTCTGTCGTCATCGCGATGAATACGCCGAAGGTTTATCGGGCAACCTCGAAAATACTTGTCGAGGCTCCGCAGATCCCGCTGCAGTTGGCGCGCTCCACCGTCTCGACCAATCCCGTGGACCAGATGTTGATCGTCCAGCAGCAGGCCACGACCAACGACAACATTCTGAGGCTCGCCGCCAAGCTCAACATCTACGGCGCCGAGGCTGCCGAAATGTCCAAGGAGGACATAATCGACGACATGCGATTGCGCATGGTGTTCGAACAGTCTTTTCTCGGTCCCGCGCAAAGCCAGGATGCGACGGTTTTCGACGTAGCCTTCGAGGCGAATGACAGACAGCTCGCCGCGGATGTCGCCAACGAACTGACGAAGCTGATCCTCGACCGCAACGCCCAACAGCGCAACGACCGCGCGGGCGACACCCTGCAATTCTTCGAGCGGGAGGTCACGAGGCTGAAGGCGGACCTGACCAAGGTCGAGACGGACATCCTGAAATTCAAAAACGAGAACAGCGAGACACTTCCCGACAGTCTGGAGTTCCGGAGAAGCCAGCAAATGAGCCAGCAGCAAAGCCTGCTGAGCCTGGAGCGCGAACAGTCCGAACTTCGCAGCCGGCGCAATACGCTGGTTCTGGTTTATGAAACGACCGGCCAGGTTGCAAAATCAGGCCCGATCACGTTCGAGCAGCAGCAGCTTCTCGACCTGCACCGCGCACTTTCCGACCAGCTCGCGATTTTCTCCGAAAACAGCCCAAACATCCAAGCGCTTCGAAAGCGCATCGCTGCGTTGCAGGCGGGTCTCGGCGACAGGCAGACCTCCACGGAGCAATCAGGAGACAAGCAAATCAAGTCGGAGCTTGACCTGCAACTCGCCGATATCGACGAACGGCTGCAGTTCATCGCCCAGTCGCAGGTCTCGATCCGCGAGAGCATTGCCAAACTTGGGCAGACGATCGCTGCCACGCCCGCCAATGAAACGACCCTCAACGCTCTCGAGCGGAATCGCGAGAACATCCAGTCGCAGTACAACACCGCCGTCGAGCGGCTTGCCGAGGCGTCCACGGGCCAACAGATCGAGGCGCTGTCGAAGGGCGTACGGTTCTCGATCCTGGAGCCGGCCGTGCCCCCACAGGATGCGATTCGTCCAAGCCGGAAGCGCATCGCCGGCCTTGGCGTTGCCGGAGGCCTGGGGATGGGATTCGGCCTGATCGCGCTGCTGGAGATTCTCAACAAGACGATACGGCGCCCCGCCGATCTGATGAACAAACTTCAGATCCAGCCGCTTGCCACGATCCCTTATATTGCTGAGCCGGTTCAATACAGACCCAACTTCATATCCAGGCATCTGGCAACCGCTTCCATAGCGGCGCTCGCGCTGATTTTCGGAATATCCACGCTCTATTTCGTCTTCCCCGACATTATTCATCGAATAGCCGAACTGAAATTGTCCTTTGGCAATTATTCCTGAAACCGGCGGCTCAGTGCCTTCATGCAAAACAGTAACAACGTCAGGGCCGAGGCCATGGATCGGACGCAGACAGCCTTTCAAAAAGGGGGCTTGCGCCTCACGGCTGAACAATCAGCCGACGAGACGTTTTCGTCCTGCCTGCGATTGGGCAGCGAAGTGAACTGGGCGAACCTGCCCGGGCTGCACGCCGACCCGAAGCTCTTTGCGCGCAATCGCATCGTCACGGCATATCGCAGCGACACGGCCCATGTCCCGTTCGACATGCTGCGGACATCCCTTCTGCAGAACATGCGGCAGAACAAATGGACTTCCGTCGCCATAACTTCACCGACGCCGGCCTGCGGAAAGACGGTGGTCAGCCTGAACCTGGCCTTCAGCCTGGTCCATCAGAAAGAATGCCGCACCGCCCTGATCGACCTCGATCTTCGACGGCCTCAGGTGGCAAAGCTTCTGGGCCTCAAGAATCCGCCGCTGATCGAAAGCTTCCTGAGGGGCGAGGTCGAGATTGCCGACACCTTCGTTCGCTACAGCGACAACGTGGCGATCGCGGCGAACAGCCGCCCGGTACGGTTCGCCGCCGAACTGCTTCAGAACTCCGACACCGCGAACGCGCTGAAGCGCGTCAAGCAGGCGCTCTGTCCCGACATCACGATCTTCGACATGCCGCCGATGCTCGCGAATGACGATTTCCTGGCATTTCTGCCCAATGTCGATTGCGTTTTGCTGGTGGTCGCGGCGGAGACGACGACATTCCGCGATGCCGACTATTGCGAGCGGCTGCTCGCCGAAAAGACAAATGTTGTCGGTGTCGTGCTTAACAAATGCCAGTATACGCCGGATAAATACGGCTACTAAAATCGTTTTTCTGTCCGCGCGAACGACTGACTTAAGATATTACCCGACCGCCTCTATGCCTATATGGGGCATGTTGCGATATGTTCGCAAACTGCTATAGCCAGGCGTGAATAGCCTGCTTCGCCAAGCCTGAAATTGCCAAACCAGCCTGCCCATTTGCGGGTGGCAAACTTGACCGGCTACAAGTTTCGACGTCCCGCGCCGACCTCCGCTTTGTAGCTGTTGATTGTCTGGGCGATAGCGTCAAGCAGCTTATCGCCGGTGCTGCCGACGGACGATGGACGCTGGCGCCGGTTGATCGGCGGACCGTGAGCGGTGTGCGGTGAAGGCCCAGCATAGCTTGAACAAGGATCTCAACCGCGCCCGTGTGCCGGCCTTGATCAACCGCGCATAAAGGCACTTCCGAGCCGTCGGCCGGAAGATAACCGGGTGGCCGGCTGTTGCCGTCGTGAAGGCCGTGCCGTTCGATGCGCAGCCGCCTGGTCGATGTCAGTATGCCGACAGTTCGAAAGAAGGCGCGGCATCCACGCGAACTTTCCGCTCGAACGTCGAGGGGTCATATTGGCTTACAGTCCTATCCTCGATTGCCGGCCGGCCAATAGAAAAATAGGAAAACCCTGCTTCCGACATTTCCTTCAACGAGAATACGTTGCGCAGGTCGACCATCACGCGCCTCGCCATGAGATGCTTGTATTCGCCCGGCTTTTTCTCGCGGAACTCCTTCCACTCGGTAGCAATGACACAGACCTGCGCGTCCGTGACCGCGTCCTCCAGGCATTCGCAATACTCGATAGCGTCGCCCAGCAGACCGCGGGCCTGTTCCATTCCCTTCGGGTCATATGCCCGCACCTGCGCACCCAACTGCGAAAGCTCCTCCGCAATCACCACCGGCACGCTGTCGCGCACGTCGTCGGTGTTAGGCTTGAACGTGAGCCCGAGCAGGGCGATGCGCTTGCCCCGCACATCATCGCCCGCGGCGTGAACGATTTTCGCCACCATGCGATGCGTGCGGAGGCGATTGACCGAAATAACCGCCTCCACGATCGAAGCAGGACTAAGCAGCTTCTGGCCGATACGAGCCATCGCAAGCGTGTCTTTCGGAAAGCAGGATCCGCCATATCCCGGACCGGGCCTGAGAAAGGCTTCGCCGATACGAGTGTCGCTGCCCATGCCGCGGGCCACATCGTCAATATTGCCGCCGACCTTTTCGCATATGTCGGCCATCTCATTGATGAAACTGACTTTCGTGGCCAGAAACGTATTGGCCGCATATTTGATGAGCTCCGATGAGACGATGTCGGTTCGGATCAGTTCCACGCCCTTTTCGGTGAATGGCCGGTACAGATTTTCCAGCAAGCGCGCGGCGACGCCGCTCTCGGTTCCGATTACGATCCGGTCGGGGTTCAGGAAATCGTCGATCGCGTTGCCTTCCCTCAGAAACTCGGGGTTTGAGGCAACGTCGAAGTCGAGGCGTGAATTCGCCTGGGCGATGATGCGCTTGATCTGGAAGCTCGTGCCGGCCGGGACGGTCGATTTTGTAACGATGACCGCATAATGCCGCAGCGACTGAGCAATCTCCTTTGCCGCGGCAAAGATGTAACGGAGATCAGCGTTGCCATCGAGCTTGCGAGTCGGCGTGCCAACCGCAATGATGATGATCTCGGCGCCGTCTATCGCATCGGCCAGAGTGGTGGTGAATCGGAGGCGATCCTTGTTGGCCAGCACCAGATCCTCGAGGCCCGGCTCATAGATCGGCACGATGCCGCTCCTAAGGCCTTCAATCTTGCCCGGAACATTATCGACGCACGTCACGTCCCAGCCGACATGAGCGAGACAAGCGCCGGTCACGAGGCCGACGTAACCAGTACCAATAACCGCGATCCTCATGGAAGGATTCCCTTTGGAATAACGGGAGCAGTCACGACATATTCTCCGACGCCAAGGCCCTGGATCAATACCAGGCCTGAAATTACTCATTTATTCTTGCTCAGGGTGCTCCAAGATGCTGCCTGCCCTTAAGGCTGGAGTCGCATCCGAAAGGCGTAAGGCCGCGGCTTAAGCGGATGAGGCGGGCACCTCATTCGAAACCGAAATGTGCAGCGCGGCTGTTTCTGAAAGTGGACCTTTCCTACCCCGCGTGAACGAGGGGAGAAGAGCCGGTCCGGCGCACGTGCGCGCGGCAAATTCGCCCGACGAGAGCCGTCCACCGGCCTCGAGCATATGGTCAGGCGTCGCGCGTCACAGTTCAAAGTGTGGTGCCAACACCCAGACGCCCACCGCGGCCTGTCACCAGGCTATGTTATCTCACCATCCCTCCATTTGGTCGCACTGGCGCCAGCGGTGCGCTACCGGTCAGAGAGGTCCTAATGTATCCGGCTGGAGACGGTCGATGCGCACTTAATGCGCACCAGCGAAGCGCTTCTTCAAGCGCCGCAGGTTGCGGGCCATCAATGGAGGCGTGAGTTCCGTCGCGACTTCCGCGATCTTGATCTTCCAATCCACCCGATCGCCCGAGCCGGGCCGAACCCGGAACTGGGTGGTCGCGTCCCGCATCGTCTCATTCCAGGTCGCCGTATAGTAATAGAGAGCGATTGACCGCCGCGGCACACCCTGAGGGTGATTAACGGGCTGCGGATTGCCGTGCATGCTCTCAAGCGTTGTATTGAACATCACGCATCTGTTGAAACTGGGGACGACCGAATTTTCACATTTGGTCATCTGCTTGTCCCACAATTCAAATGACCCGCCATACTCCGCGCGCCAGTCCTTGTTCAGATAGATCAGGACGTTAACGCGGCGCTCCAGATTCATGGGCTTGTGATGGTTGAAGTCGGCATGAATCGAAAGGTGGCCACCCTGGGAAACACGATGAAAGCCGGCGCCGGCAAAATAGGGATCGGCAATCAGTCCGCTGATTCCCGTGATGTTCTCAACCAGCCTGACAAAAGGCCGCGAGTTGAACGAATAGAACAGCGTGCGTACCGTCGGCTCAAGCGTGTCGGGATTGAAGCTTTCCTTCAAACGTTCTTGAGCCCTATCGAACTTCTGCTCAGCCTTGTCCGATCCATCCGGAAATTCCCGAAGGCATGTTTCGAGAATGCTCGGCGGCAGGAAATCGTCGACCACGATGTGCGGGTAAGGGTTTCCACTTCGAAACTTCTCATGCAGTTCCTTGCCCTTGTCGCGGTCGATCTCGCTCGAGATCAAACCGTTGTCCGCATTCATTTCGTGCAAATAGGTCACGTGAACCCCCAGTCAGTCTGGACAGCAACCAGCGTTTTTCGATGCTCCGGAAATTTTACACGGCGGCATCCACCAAGGGCAGTCGAACAGCGGCACACTTAGGTGTCATCCGCCATAACTCGTTTGATATAGACGGCCGTACACCCCCGCGAAAGATTTCAGTGCCGATGGCGGACGGATGTCGATCGGGTGGTATCGCACCTCGTCAAATCATCGCGCCGAGCAGTACGAGCGCCGATGCGTTGAACGTTGCATGATGAAACGCCCCTGCCGCATCATGACGTCTCTCGACCACGATGCCCGAGCAACTGAATGCCCGGTCGTTGCCGGACCCCGCTCGCACTTCTCGCGATGGCTGAATCGAATACGTCCATCCCGCCGGTTTATTCGGGCGAGTCGCCGGCTGCCGCGCGCGGCATTGCGTGCGACCGCCTCCCTGGGGTCGCGGACGAGGGAGTTCCGCTACGTTGTCGCCTCAGAAAAGGCCGTTCCGACGAGAACTGGGTCTTGGGCGCCGTACCGATCCAGGCGCCGCTGCCAAATATGAACATATACAGGACATAAGGAGCGTTCAAAAAATGAACCGTCCATGAGACGAAGAAGAAGCTTGTAAGGCAGATGAGGTACGCAAGCTTGCAGGCCGCCGCAGCCTCGTCCAGCCCGCCTCTCCGTACCGCCGCCCCATAAAGCAACGCGAATGCGAGGAAAAACAACAAGGAGGCCGGCAAGCCGTGACGCACTGCCATCAGAAGCCAGAAATTGTCGATACTTCCCGGCATCCAGGCAGGGCGCGCCCATTCGTTGAAGCCAATTCCAAACAGCGGATGGTTGCGGACCGACTCGGTTCCCAAGTCCCAGATCAGGAGGCGAAACCATCCCGTCTGGCCATCAAAGGTGAAGTGCGAAATGTACCATTTGATCACACCTTGATTCGACCCGAAACCAATGACCGTGGTCATCGTCAACGCCGCGGCCACAAGGATCAACCATCGGGCCTTGACCGCCCTGAGCAATGAATTCCAGACCATAAGAAGTATCTGAACCATCATTCCCGCAATGGGAGCGGAGGAAAGCGCGCAGAATCCCGTCAGCACGACCGCGCCTGTCATCAAGCAGCGGGTCATGAAACCTTTGCCTCGGCCGAGAACGAGATACACTCCCGCTACGATACTTCCGCAAACGGCCCCGAAGAGTATCGAGTGCTCGAATGGACCTTGGGTTCGCCAAAGGCCCATTCTTGGCTGCATCATGGTTATTTCCACCGACGGCAGAACAGCTCCAAACAGCCTGATAAGCGGCTTCGCGCCCGTCATGACCTCAACGAGAGCGAACGGGAGCAGGCAGAGGACGATAAAAAACAGGAGACGAAGCGCCTTGTAATAATCGTCCGCACTACGGACATAGCACCGGCCCATCAGATACGGGACCATGGTCTCGATGAAGAGGATGCCGCCGGTTTGTAGCCCGACGCCGATTCCGTGAATGACAAACATGCTCAGCATGCACCAGGCACAAAACGCAATGACAGCCATGTCCGCAAGCAACGGCCGCGCGCTAAGATCCTTCACCCATTTGACGACGACAGTCGCGAACAATCCGAGCAAAACAAACCGGTACATCGTCAGGCGCAAAGGGCCTAGCGTTATTATCCAGGGAATTATCAGGCTCGGCAGAAAGACAAGCAGCGGCCATGCCAAGCGCTTGGTGGCCGGAGCTGCAACCACCTCGCGCCTGTTGCCGCGGGCCTGCTCCCGTGACCTCAGCCTCGGCTTGCGAACCGATCCGCCTCCCATCCCGCTCTCGCTGGCTGTCACCACAACCCGCCTTCACCAATCGACATATGACACGGTCGCAGAATCCCGGAAATTAAGATAGAGGTGCCGCCCGACGCTGCGAGACTTGGCGTATTTTCTGCAATCCTTCGTTTCAAACCGTCGAAATCGCTGGACGCCCACGCGCCGGACTGCTCGCTGCGCAAGATGGTTCCTCGTTATCAGTCCCATGGAATGTGTGACCATCAGGGCTGCGCGGGAGTGGCCGGATCCGGCTGGGTTATCAGCGTCTCGCCGGGAAGTTCGATGTTTCCGGAAATCGTCGGGGTGCTATTGTCGACCGAGTAGTATCCGTAGCCGCCTTTCACCAGGTGGTTGTTCGTGATTGAAACCCCAACGATCGGACCTCCCGAGGCGCGGCCATCGACGTAGATATTGATCCCCGGCGTTCCGGCAAGATAGTTGTTGTTGACGGTAACATTCGAGATCGGGCCGAAATCGTTTTTGATGAATATGTTCGACGTGTCCCGAGCGATGACCGTATTGCCCTCGATAAGGACGCCGTCCTGACCGCCTTGAACGGAAATTCCATCATAGTGAGGGTCGGCCGATTTGTCCTCAAGGTTATGAATGTAGTTTCCCTTTACGAGACTTGCGCCGCCTTGCAGAACAATTCCATTCTCGGATCGTGATATATTATTTCTAAGGAAGTTGCCGCTTCCCAGGATAGCCGCGTTGCTGTCACCGCCGTACCCAGGCCCGACAATCTCGCAATTCTCGACGGTGATGTTTTTGGCGCCCTCGGCATCGATACCCCACCATGCGGTATAGTTGAGCCTGCAGTTGCGGAGGACGACATTGTCGGCCCTGATCCACAGGGAGCCAACGATGATCTTGTTTTCTATCACCGTTTCGTTCTGGGTGATTCTCATCGGGCCGGTATAGGGGGTTAGCAAGGTCTCGTCTGGAACACCCGTCGTGGATTCGTCCGGAAAGCCTGCCGGTATTGGCTCGCTCCTGGAGGCAGGAGACGCTGGACCGCCGGGCGCGCCGGCCACCACAGTCGGCTGGGCAAGAGCAGCCGGGATCTGCATCGGCTCCTCCGCCCTTCTTGCGATGGAGTGATAGATATCCGGCACCGCCAGCGTTACAAACACGATCGCGGTGGACGCGGCAGCGATGATTGCCAGGGAGCGCCAACGTCGCCGCAGGGTCGATCGATCGGGCCGTAGGTCTACACCGCTCATGATGAGATTTCGCCCCAGGGAAAACTGCCACCCATTCAGGGGCTCGAAGGCTCCCCTGTACTTCAGCTCTGACCCACAAGTGCGGAGTCCAAGCCCCTTGCCGAATAGCTCCATGCAGTTTCCGTGTCTTCCCACGTTTTCGACTGACCTGCTAGGACGATTGATTCAACGCCTTCATCCGAATTGCCAGCTTTCTCCCCGCAGGCGGAACGGTTGAAATTCGCGCTCCGCGACGTGTTATCACTCTGCTTGGGTGAGCGAGTGAACGAGTCAATTTGCGCAGTATTGGGGATATTTGCCTGTCATGATCGCTTCGACTTTGAGCTCCGCACGCCGGCAGGCCGAGCGGCGTAGCCGCCAGGTGAAGAGCATTCTGGCGAACGAAGGACATCGTGGCATCACCGATCGGGCCAGAACGGTGGTGGCCGACTGGATGCGGCCGAAAGGTATCGTGTGGCAGGTCAAGACCGGCGACGTGATCGCGGCCGACCTCAGCCAACCGTTCACGCCGATCATTCCGAAAGTAGCCCCCGGCGAATCGATTACCGTCAATTGGGTGACCGGCCCCGCCGGGCCTGGGTCAGGCGGCCACACAACCTGTTACAGGATTATCCGGTATCTAGATCGATTGGGCTACACCAACCGGATCTATTTTTACGATCTCCACCGCGCGGATCGCAAATATTACGAGGATGTCGCCCGCGAGCACTACGGCCTCACCAACCAGATCTCGGACATGGGGGACACGATTGCCGACGCCCACGCGGTCGTCGCCACGGGTTGGCCAACCGCCTATCCCGTGTTCAACGCTAGGTGCACGGGAAAACGGTTCTATTTCGTGCAGGATTTCGAGCCGTATTTCGAACCAGTGGGCGCTCAAAGTGTTCTTGCAGAGAATACTTATAAGATGGGTTTCCACGCCATTACCGCCGGACAGTGGCTCGCCAAAAAACTGAAAAGCGACTACGGAATGGAGGGGGATTACTTTCCGTTTGGATGTGACACGACGCGCTACAAGCGGGACCCGGGGTCAAAGAGATCGGGGGTCGCCTTTTACGCTCGGGCAGGCACGCCGCGACGGGGCGTAGAGTTGGGTCTTTTGGCGCTGGAGATATTCGCGAAACGCCAGCCGCAGATCGACATTCACCTCTACGGTGAAAAACTCGCGGATGTTCCATTTCGAGCAATAAATCATGGGCTGGTTTCGCCGCAACAATTGAACACGATCTACAACAAGTGCTTTGCCGGACTTACCTTGTCGCTGACGAACCTCTCGCTCGTGCCTTACGAGATGCTCGCGGCCGGTTGCATTCCCGTCATGAACGATGCCGAACATAATCGCATGGTCATGCAGAGCGATCATGTTCGCTACGCGGAAACGACGCCGCATGCGCTGGCGTCCGCTCTTGAGAAAATTGTCGTCGATCCTGACTACGACTGCCTGTCGCGGAAGGCGGCCGATAGCATAGTGTCCGCCTCGTGGGATGACGCGGGAGCTGCCGTGGATACGGCTTTCCGGCGCGCGCTCTGCGTCGATCGCGATGCCGTCAGGTAGTTCATCGATCAGCGTATCGGCGTTTTCGGCAATGCCGCGGCGTTCGGAACGCTAGAACTTGCAATGGTTGATCGCCGATGACAATTCAGCGCAGGGTGAACGAGGAACCCGACGACGGCTTGCTGGCCGGTGCGTTGGAACTCTTCGCGATGGATGCCTGTCGCTGGGTACGTCCCGAAGAAGTTGCCGATAGAGCGGAAGTGAATTTTTGCGTTGCCGTGAAGCTGCTCTATCGACATCCTCCGTTGCGCGCCATGTTCTGGTTTCGGCTTGCGACCCTGCTTCAGCGCAAACGTGTCAAAGTGCTTCCGGGCGTTCTCCAGCGGCGCCTTTTGCGTCTTTATGGCCTCGAATTGGTGCCAGGCGCCGAGATAGGCGGCGGCCTTTACATCGCGCATCCGGTTGGCTGCGTCCTGGTCGTCGAGAGCATGGAAAAGAACGTCTCGATCATGGGAAGCGTAACCTTCGGGAGACGGAAGCCGTTGCGTTGGCCGGTCGTCCGTGAAGGTGCGTTCTTCGGGGCGGGATGCCGTGTCCTGGGCGCGGTCGAGATCGGCCCGGGGGCCACCGTCGGCGCAAACGCGGTTGTCCTCTCTGATGTCCCGGCTGGCGCCGTTGCTGTGGGCGTCCCGGCGAAGATTATTTCCGCAGGCTCACCATAGCGGCCCTCGTTAAGTCAGGCCGCCATGAAGCTTCGGTGCAATTCGGACTGCGCCTTCGCTCTTCGCCAATCCCGGATACCGCCGCGTCGCCCGCAAGACCTCTGCTGCAGCGCAAGCACGCTGCCGGGAACATCGGCTCCGTCCGATCCTGGCTTGACGGCTTTCAAATGCCGATCCTGCGGCAGCGCCACCGGCGCACGACATCTTCAAGTCGCCAGGCAATCGCCGATGCTGCCCACAGCGGATGGATGGGAAGGGAGATCATCCCCAATTTTTTTCGCCTCGCCAGCGCCCGCCCCCTCTTCGAGAACCAGACATCGCCCCAGATCTCGGTAGCCAACGCTTCGAATTCCGTTGACGGGAACCCCTTGAACCCTCGAGCATAAGCATAATTGACGCGCTCTAGTGCCTGGCTCGCCAATGTCCGGCGAGCGATTTGCAGAAGGCTCGATCTGTCCTTCAGGTTCCGCCCCACGCCGGCGAACACCACTTCAAAGCATTGCCAACGCTGTTTCAGATCCACAAACTGTCCGCGCGCGGTGCCTGCGTTGAAATCCTTCTTGTTCATGTTCACCGCATGCTGGCGGTAATAGGCCTGATCCACGCCGACGAGGTATCCGATGTCCGCGACGGCCGATGTGCGCAGCCACATCTCAAAATCTCCGGCATGCGGAAGGTCCGGCCGGTAGCCGCCAGTCGACCGCAGCACGGACGTCCGCATCACAACCTCTGGAGAAGCGGCGATATTGTAACCCGACCGGCAGCGGTCGCGCAGCCAATCGACGCCCTGCCAGACGATCCATTCCTTTCCTTCGCTGCGACTGGCCGGCAGGTCGCCGCTGAAATGTATAGCATTTCCGTAGACGAGGCCGACGGACGGTTCCGCGGTCAACAGTTCCGCGGCCCGAGTCAACGCCCCAGGCGTCGCCAGATCATCGGCGGACAGGAGCAGGACGAACTCGCCGGTCGCAGCGTCCAGTCCATCATTGTAGGTGGCAATGTGTCCTTTGTTCTGCTCATGCCGGATCACCCGCACGCGGTCATCGGCGGCCTGGATCGACAAGGCGACTTCTAGGCTGTCGTCCGTGGACTTGTCGTCAACGATGATGACCTCGACGTCTATCCCCGGCTGATTCTGGGTAACGCTAGCGACACATTGGCGGAGGTAGCGGCCATAATTGTAGCAGGGAATGACAACGGTTACGCGTGGCAAGCGGTGAAGCTTGCGCCGCGCCATGACGCGCCCGTTGGTGACCTTGATGGACGCGCGGCTAATAAGATCCATGATTGAACCCGTCATTGGCTTTACGCTCTATATCCACTCTTTGACTGTCATCGCCGCTGCGCGGCGAAGGCGACGCCAGGGATCGTCACGGCCGGACAAAAGGCGCTCAAGCGCTGCATCCGTCGTGTCCTGCCGGATCGAGGTCCTTGGCTTGAGGAAGGCGGACTTCTTGGCGCTGCCGCCATCGCTCGAATAGGCGGTGCCGTAGCCGGCCTTGCGCAAGGCTGCGACGACCGCTGCATTATAGCGTCCGAACGGGATCGCCGCGGATCGAACCGGCATGCCACACAGGCCCTCCAAGAGGGTTTTCGACGAGACCAGTTCGTCCTCCAGGTCCTCGCTGGCGAGGCTGGACCAGTCGCGATGCGCGATGCCGTGGCTCCCGATATCCATGCCTGCGTCGATCAGCCTGCGGATATCATCATCGCTCAGCGACCCGGCCTCGCCGATGCGACCCGTGAGCACGAAAAACTGCGCGGTCAGGCCGCGCCGCCGCAGTTCCGGAGCGCCGATTGCCAGGTCCGAACTGTTGCCATCGTCGAAAGTGATCGCCAGCCGATCCCGGTCGGGATGGTCGGCGATGCGGTCAAGGATATCGCGAAAACGTTCCGCGCTGATCCAATAGGCGGCCTCTCCCGGCTCGTAGGCGCGCCCCGGCTTGCCTATTCCGTGGAAATTCACGATCCGCAGTTCGCTCGCCGCCAACACCGCTTCAGCCCGGTTGATTTGCCAAGAAGTCGCGGGCGCATCGCGCGGGATAGATCGCGCTGCGCAAGCCCGCCTTGTGGACCGACCCGCGATGGTATCTGAGGGCTTCTCCCACGACGATACCCAACCGGAACAGCCAGGTCGCCACGCGGCCGTGATTGCGTCCGTAATAGCGTATCCGGTTGGCGGTCAGCAGCGCGAAGAGACGCGGGTTGACGCCGCTCTCGCCGCCGGCATGCATGACCTCGGCGCGAGGCTCGTAGACGATGTCGAAGCCCGCTTCGCGGACCCTTCTCTGATAGTCGACCTCCTCACTGTAGAGGAAATAGGATTCATCCCACGCGCCCACGGCGGCCCGGGCGCGCGACGAAACCAGCAAGGCCGATCCGGTCGCCCACTCGATCCTGCGCCGAACATCGTAGCGAGCGAGATCGCCGACGATTTCGCCGAGGCCGATCCGTGCCGCCAGCTTGCCTCCCAGGATGGCTTCGGCCCAGGCGGTAATGATCGAGGGCTCTTGGCGCAGCGTCGGATCGGTGGTCTGGTCTTCCTTGAAGTTTCGGGGAACCGCCACGCCGACCGACGGATCGTCAGTCAACTCCATCAGCGGCTTCACCGCATGGGGATAGAGCCGGAGATCGGGATTGAGGATCAGGATGTCCGAGCGTGGATCGATCACCGCCGTTCCTGCGTTGATCGCCGCGGCATAGCCGGCATTGCGGCCCATGCGAATGACGGTCGGACCGACACGATGGGCTTCTGCAAGTTCGGCCGATCCATCGCGAGAATCATTGTCGACGATGACGACGGCATACTTATCGACGCCGGCCAGCCCGTCTTGCACTGAGTCCAGCAGCGGCGGCAGGACGGAGGCACTGTTGTAGGTGACGACGATGATCGACACGGGGCGCTGCGTCTCAAGCTGCATGCTACCGGCCTCCTGACGGGATACGCATTCTCGGATTCAGCCGAGCAAGATCGGCCCAGCCAGGGAGACCAGCACAACGCCGCTTCCCGATATAAGGTGAGCCGACGGGAGTCCGTCGACTCGAGAGCGGCTTATTGACAACGATTGCCTTCCACATATTTCGCCAGCGAGCCGACCGTTTCGAAAACCTCTGCCGTGAAATCGGTGTCGTCGATGGCAAAGCCGAAGCGGGACTCAAGCGCCATGATCAAATTGACCACCGCCATCGAATCGAGTTCCGGCATGTTGCCGAACAAGGCCGTCGAAGCGCCCTCGATCCTGTCCGGATCATCGAGCGCAAGCGTCTGCACGATCAGATCCTTCACTTCGTCGACTGTCGTCGTGGCTGAGTTCATCATTGCGGCTGCCTCATCGAATAATCTGCAACATTTGCGACTGTATTAGACAAGCACCTCCACCGGCGCCGGATGCCCGAGAAACGCTGTCGGACTCGCGGTCAAGCCATAGGCGCCCGCCTGGAAGATCACGACAAGATCCCCGATGCCGGCATGTGGGAGTGCTACGTCATCCCCGAGCAAATCTAGAGGCGTGCATAGGCATCCAACAACGGATACCTTTTCCAGTTCGGCATCATGCTTTTGGTCTACAACCGCTACAGGGTAGTTTCGGCGGATCACCTGACCGAAGTTTCCCGAGGCCGCCAACTGGTGGTGCAGCCCGCCGTCGACCACCAGATAGGTCTTGCCCCGCGAGACCTTGCGATCCACCACGCGCGTTACATAGATGCCGGCCTCGCCGACAAGGAATCTGCCAAGTTCGATGACCACCCGGGCGCTCTGGAAATTCGGCCGGATTTCTCGCTCGGCGAGATCGCCCAGGCATTCGCGGATCAGCGAAAGGTCGATCGGGCTGTCCTTCTCGAAGTAGGGAACACCGAACCCGCCGCCGAGATTAAGGTAACGGACCGGCCAAGGACATTCGGATGCCAGCCGTTTCAACAGCGCGACGTTCTTCACGAAGGCGTCGCACAAAATGTCCGCGCGAAGATTCTGCGAGCCCGCGAACAGATGAAATCCGAGGAATTCCAGATCCGTCGAGGCCAGTTCTTGCAACAGCGCGGGCACCTCCTCGGCATCGACCCCGAATTGCTGCGGGCCGCCGCCCATGCGCATGCCGGAACCCTTGACCTGATAATCTGGGTTGACCCGCAGGGCGACGCGAGGCCGAATGCCGAGCCTGTTGCCGATCTCGACGAGGCGCGAGGCCTCGTTCGAAGATTCCATCTCGATGGTCACGCCCGCAGCGACGGCCTGGGCGAGCTCCGCCGTGGTCTTGCCCGGTCCCGCGAAGCTGACACGCGTGGCGGGTATCGGCGTATCGAGAGCCGTCTTCATCTCGAAGGCCGAGGCCACGTCGAAGGAATCGACCAGTCCCGCCATATGCTGGACCACGGCCGGCATCGGATTGGCCTTGATCGCATAGCTCAGATTGAATCCAGTTGGCAAAACGGAACGCAGGAGCCCGACCCGCTCCGTCAACAGGCGGCGGTCATAGGCAAAGAAGGGCGTGCTTCCTACGCGCTCGGCGAGCCGGCCGACGGCAATCCCCCCGGTTGCAATCTGGCCATCGACCACATCGTATAGCGCAATCGTCGGGTGCGAATTCATGAACTCACACGCTCACGCAGCAGAACCCGATCCAGCTTGCCGTTCGGCGTCGTCGGAAGCGCCGGCAACTCCACCACCGATGAAGGAACCATATATTGCGGCAATTGCTGCCTGAACCGTCCGAGCAGGCCGGGGATGTCGAGTGCACCATTGAGCGAGCTCGCAATGAGGACTATGCGCTGTCCCAGCGCCGCATCTTCAATGCCGAGCGCGACGGCCTCGCGCACGAAGCCGGTGCCATAGGCGACCTCTTCGATCTCGGTCGGGCTGACCCGATAGCCTGATGTCTTGATCATCTCGTCGCGGCGGCCCACGAAAAACAGGAAGCCTTCCTCATCCTCGACGACCGTATCGCCGGAAAAGACTGCAATCTCGGGCGAGCGCCAAGCCGCTTCGCGGTATGGCCGGAAACGTTCCGCCGTCCGCGCCGGATCGTTCCAGTAGCCCATTGCAACCAGCGGGCCTCGGTGCACAAGTTCGCCGTGCTCGCCGGGATTGCAGCGTGATCCGTCCGGCCGCAAGACCAGGATTTCGGCGTTGGGAATTGCCTTGCCGATTGAATCCGGCCGGCGGTCGACTTCCGAAGGGTCGAGATAGGTCGAGCGGAAGGCTTCGGTGAGGCCATACATGAGGTAGGGCAGCGCTTGTGGAAACAAGGCTCGCAACCGGTCGAGCGTCGCCTTGGGCATCCGCCCGCCCGTATTGGCGAAATAGCGCAACCTCGAGGCCGTCTCCGGTGGCCAGTTCTGGTTCACCACTTGGATCCAGAACGGCGGGACGCCTGTGATCCCCGTCACCTTGTGCTTCTCGCACAGCCGAACCACGTCCTGCGGCAAGAGATAGTTCATAAGAACGACATGCGCACCCGCGTTGAATGCCGTCGTCAGTTGGCTCAGTCCGGCATCGAAACTCAACGGCAGCACCGACAGGATCGTATCGGCGGGCGTGTTGCCCAGATAGTGGCTGACGCTCTCGGCGCCGACGATCAGGTTGCGATGGCTGAGCACCACGCCCTTGGGCTTGCCGGTGCTTCCGGACGTGTAGAGAATCGCCGCCATGTCGCAGTCGACGCTGGTCAGCCTGGGTGGCTCGGCCTGCTCCTTCGCGAACTCGGGCCGCCAGTGACGCAGTTCGCCTCGGAACCAGGTATCTTTTCCAGCTTCGTCGTCCACAAGGATGACATGCTCGAATGACGTATCGCATCCTTCGAGCTGCGCAAGTCGATCGGCCGAGGTCACGAGCACGCGGACATTGCAGTCGTTGAGGATGTAGGCGACCTGCTGCGGTCTCAGCAAGGAATTGACGGGAACGGCAACGCAGCCCGCTGCCGCGATGCCGAATATCGCGGTAACCGTCTCGATGCGCTTTTCGAGCAGGACTGCCACCCGATCGTCGCGGCTCAGTCCTATTTTCACCAGCCCGGCGGCAAATCCGCAGACCTGTTGCCAAAGCTGGGAATAGGTGAGGGTTGAGTTCTTGTATGTTATGGCCGGGGCGTCGCCGTGTTCCGCCGCTGCCTGCCGCAGCAGGTGAGAAAGATTGTATCTTATCGCAGGTCTCATGCTACGCTCACTCTTCGCTACCACGGCACGCATGTGAGTTCGCTGTACAGGTAGTCCACCTGTTCCGGCCTCAAGCGGCTGCTGCGAAACATCTTGGGTCGTGGCGATCGAAGCAAGATGGCGAATCGGGGGAAATCTCGGACAACCCTCTTTTCCACCAAAGTCGCCACAATCCCGAAATGCATAAGCAGATAGCCGTATAGATGTCGGCCGGACTTACGGAACAGTTCGGGGTTGCCAACATGCAGTATGGAGGCGAACAGCGGCAGGTTCTTCCTTCGGTCCCTCCGGAACATGACGTAGCAGTGCTGGTTCCCGGCAAGAATGACGAGATGATGCGCGGCGGCGGCATGTGCGTGGTCGCGATAGATGTCACGATCCCGTCCCTCAAGAAAGGATTCGATCATCGCCGGGTCGGATACGATGCGGGTCCGCGTCAGCCAGCCCGCAGGCCACGGCAAATTCGGAACGAGCGCCGTCGCGGTATCGAGAAGCTGGAAATTGAGCCGGGCGTTCAGCGGAACGACGTTGCCGCTCGGCGACAGGTCCGTGAAGGTGAAACCATCCTGGGACAGTATTGCCCGCAGGAGCCTGAGGCCTTGCGCCCTTTGCTCCTCGCGCACGCACCAGGCCGCCAGATTGCAGAACTTCTCGATCGACCCGTCAATGCAACGCTGCGAATAGAACGCCAGATAGACGCCCTGGATACGGTCGCCGGAAACCAGCATGAAACCATGATTCGGCGATGTCTGCTGCCATGTCGGCCTGATCGCCGCCGCCCATACGCTGGACGGAATCCGTTCGTTCAGTTCCTCGTGCAGAAACTCTGCCACATCAGACACGTCCGCAGGCGCGATAGGACGTATCTCGACCGGCCGACCGGCCGGTTTCGCATTCGAATACATCACCCCAACCTCATCCCGGTTGCCGGCCGCGAACGGCGGGCACGAGAGCCACATTGATTCGGTTTAACGCAACCACTCGACCGATGGCACTTGAACAAAGGGGGCAACCGCCTACCCTGTTGGCTGACTGGAGGTTAGAGGAAAGGAAAACGTATGGTCGCAGCGGGGTTAATCCTCGCTTGGGAGGCGACCATTTCTCGAAATCACCATGTTCTAATCTTGGTCGAAAATCTGCCAGTGCCTTTTGATCGGCGCGTTTGGCAGGAAGCTCAAGCGTTGAACGACGCCGGCTATGAAGTATCCGTGATTTGTCCCAAGGGCAAAGGCTACGACAAGTCGTACGAGGTCATAGGCGGCATCCACGTCTATCGGCACCCGCTGCGGGAGGCACAGTCAGCCGCCGGCTATATGGAAGAATACTCCACGGCTCTCTTCCACCAGTTTCGCCTTTCGTTGAAGGTTCGGCGGCGTCGGCGTATCGACGTCATCCAGGCGTGCAATCCGCCCGACCTGATGTTTCTCGTCGCCGGCCTTCATAAATTGTTTTTTGGAAGCTATTTCGTCTTTGACCATCATGATCTCGGTCCAGAGCTCTATCTGACCAAGTTCGGACGAAAGGGCGTGCTCTATAAAACGATGTGTCTTCTGGAGAGGCTGACCTTCCGGATGGCAGACGCCAGCATTGCCACCAACGAAACTTTTCGAGACATCGCGGTGGCCCGCGGCCGCATGCACCCAGGTCGGGTCGCGGTCGTAAAGAGCTACCCCGAGGCCAAGAAATTCCAGCGTACGGGAGCGAGCGAGTCACTCGTCTCCCGGGGCAAGCATCTCGTTGGGTATCTGGGAATCATGGGCGCCCAGGATGGTGTCGAGACCCTGATCCGGGCAATGGTCGAGATTCAGCATGTCCGCAAGCGGGAAGACGTCGCCTGTATCGTCATCGGCGACGGACCAGACCTCGGACGGCTTCAGGCTCTTGCCTCGGAACTGGACGTCAATCAATCTGTGCAATTTGCCGGTTACCTCAGCGGCGCTTCCCTGATGTCGCACTTGTCGGCCCTAACCGTCGGCGTGATCCCGGATCCGCCGAACGAGTTCAACGACAAGCTGTCGATGAACAAGGTGTTCGAATATATGATGCTGGGACTGCCCTTCGTTCAGTTCAATCTGCGCCAGGCAGCCTATGAAGCCAAGAACGCGGCGTTGGTCATCGACGAGCATTCTCCGCAGGCCTTGGCGAATGGCATACTCGTTCTGGTGGACGATCCCGACCGGCGCAGGGACATGGGAATGGTTGGACGTGCTATCGCCGAGCGTGAATTTCAATGGTCCGCGGAAGCGGGACGCTACCTTGCCACCTACCGGGACTTGTTGAACCCGCGGCCGAACGCAAATGATCAGCGTTATTATCCCGCATCTTGAGCAGCCTGAGGCGCTGTTCCGCTGCCTGTCGTCCCTGCGTGCTCAGGAAGGCGTCGGCCAGCCCTTCGAGATCACCGTGGTCGACAATGGCTCGAAGGTGCCGCCGGAGGAAGTGTGCCGCGCGTTCCCAAACGTGGCCCTCCTCTCACAACCGATCCCAGGCCCGGGGCCGGCTCGCAACCTCGGCGTGGCCCACTCCACGGGCGATATTCTCGTGTTTATCGATGCCGACTGTGTCGCCCACCGCAACTGGCTGGCTCAGATCGAGCGGCGGTTCAGGGAATCCGAGGATGTCTGCATCCTCGGGGGAGATGTACGGATCCTCTACGAGAATCCGGACAGGCTAACCCTGCTGGAAGCCTATGAGAGCGTCTTTGCCTATCGCATGAAGGAATATATCGCCAAGCAGGGCTTTACCGGAACCGGCAATCTGGCGGTGCGCGCCTCCACATTCGCGGCGATCGGCCCGTTCGGCGGGATCAACATCGCCGAGGACCGCGACTGGGGCCAGCGGGCGCTGCGGCAGGGCTATCGGACATATTACTGCCCGGAGATGATCATCTATCATCCTGCGCGCAAAAGCTTTGCCGAACTGGCACAAAAATGGGAACGCCACACCGCGCATGATTTTGCGCAGTTTCAATCGAAGCCCGGATGGAGGTTGCGCTGGGTAGGGCGTAGCGCAGCGGTAGCACTGTCGCCACCGGCTGAACTGCTTCGCATCGGATTTTCCGATCGGCTCAAAGGATTTCACGCCCGCCTGCTTGCATTTCTGGGCGTTGTGATGATTCGCCTTTATCGGTCCGGCCTCATGGTTTCCCTCGCCTTCGGCGGGGACGCTTCCCACCGGAGCGCGCGCTGGAACCGAACCTGACAGGATGTCGA
Source organism: Mesorhizobium yinganensis (assembly GCF_040081985.1). Classification (NCBI taxonomy): domain Bacteria; kingdom Pseudomonadati; phylum Pseudomonadota; class Alphaproteobacteria; order Hyphomicrobiales; family Phyllobacteriaceae; genus Mesorhizobium; species Mesorhizobium yinganensis. The sequence goes on from NZ_JBEBMH010000026.1 coordinate 57,385, forward strand.
AGGGCTGCTTTTGGTGACGGCGCGCATCAGAATCGAACCGGGCGCAAATCCGATTCAAACGCATATCCTCCATACCTTTTCATCGGCCCGCTGATGCCGGAAACTCGCGAAGATCGGCCGACGTGAGCCTATTCACGCTTACCGATCGAGATATGCCCCCTCGCAGTCTGTGACAAAATGGCGCCCTTCGGCCTTCCGCCCGAAGGCTAGCACCAAACCGGCGACTGTAGTGTCATCTGTAAGCCCTTGGCATCGTCGCGGTTAAATCCAGTGCAGACGGCTGTAACCCGAGAACCGTGATCCGCACCTTGGAAAAGCGATCACGACGCTGAACGTCGGGATCGTCAAGCGCCGCGACCAAACCAGCGGTTCTGTCATGCTGCCGCAACACGTCCCTCGGCCGTGAAGCGACATGGTGCGGTACAACCGCTGCCGGCGTCTGACCAATCATTGGGAACGTCTCGCCTCCAAGGCGCGTGAGCCCTAAAGCCCGCCTCCGTCGAAGCATTTCATTGGTGATGTTGCCGACCCGCTTTCTGATCTGAAGTGATTCGATGATTCGACTCGCGTCATGGGCGAAGCCGCCTGCCAATATTCGAGTTCTGGCGCGGCGTATCCGCAGCAGTATGGGAAAATTGTATTGCCGTCGCGTCGATCACCGATCGAGCAAACTCAAGGCCAATACCTGCATGTAGGCCGGCGTGAAACGAAATACGCACTGGACACAACCTTTGGATGCTTGCGGCCTGCGGAGCATACCTCTAAAGGTTCATGGCATCACTAATCGGGGCGGGGGTCTCAGCTTTGAAAGGTACTCTGCATGGCAATTCCGGCAGGCTTTCCTGACGCGTCCACGACAGGCGTCCCCGACGGAACCGTACTAACCTCGTACACCGGCCCCTCGACAATCACCAAAGACGGAACGGTGATTGAAAACAAAATTATCGATGGCTCCCTGATTGTCTCCGCCGACAATGTTATCATCCGAAACTGCAAAATCAACTATAACGGGTGGTGGGGTATCGACGCCGAGGGCGCGAAAAATATCACCATCCAGAACTGCGACATTGTCGGACCTGGCTACGGCGGCGACAGTAACGCGGGAATTCTGGGAAGCGGGACTTTTCTGCGCAACGATATCTCCAAGTCGGAGAACGGGATTGTTCTCCAAGGCGGCGCAAGCACGGTAAAAGGAAACTATATACACGACCTCGAAGACGGCGCTGGCGACCCCCACTATGACGGAATTTCCGTTCAAGGCGGCCAAAATGGCGTTCTGATCGAGGATAACACGGTCATCGGGCGCGATACGTCGGACGTATTCATCAAGAATGATTTCGGACCGATCTCGAATGTCACGGTCAATCATAACTATCTGGCCGGCAATCCCGGGATCAATATCTACGTCGACGGCCGTGCCTCGGGCGGCCCTATTACTGGCGTCACCATCACCAACAACTATCTCGAGAAGGGCTACTACGGCTACTACTCGGTAGACAACAGTTCTCCGGTCATCTCCGACAATATCGAGTATCTTCCCGGCGAGGCGCCGCCTGTCATACCAGGCTATTCCTTTGCGGGAACCGCCGGCAATGACTTCTTGCCCCTCGCCGGGCAGTCAACCGGCGGAAATGACATACTCCGCGGGCTCGGCGGCAACGATGTTCTTATTGGCGGTCGTGGCGCTGACACGATCGATGGCGGCACGGGTATCGACACGGCGAGCTACGCCACATCGAACGCCGGAGTCAGGGTCAGCCTCTACACCGGCACCACGGCTGGCGGCGATGCCAACGTCGATACGCTGCTCAGCATTGAGAACCTGACCGGCTCCCGCTACTCAGACATTCTGGTCGGCAACAACAGCGCCAATGTGCTGCGTGACGGCAGCAGCGTCGGCGACCTGCTGAAGGGGCTCGGCGGAAATGACACATACCAGGTCTATTCCGCCAATACCGTGATCGCTGAAGGCGCCGGGAATGGCACCGCGGACCGAGTGATGGCAGGGGTCGACTACAAGCTGGGCGCCGGCGTATACGTAGAGGTGTTGTCCACCAACGGGACTGCCGGAACTGATCGGATCAACCTCACCGGCAACGCGCTGCACCAGGAGATCCTCGGCAATGCCGGCGCAAACGTGCTGCGCGACGGTGGTGGCGTTGGGGACGTCCTGAAAGGGCTCGGCGGCAACGACATCTACCAGATCTACAGTTCCGCCACCACGATCGTGGAAACGTCGTCGTCCGACAAAGCCGACCATGTGATGGCGGCGGTCGACTATCAACTTGGCGCAGGTGTTCGCGTCGAGATTTTGAGCACCAACGGCTCGACAGACACGTCGCCCATCACACTTATCGGCAACGAGTTCGCCCAGCGGATATTCGGCAATGCCGGCGACAACCGACTCGAGGGGCGTGAAGGGAACGACACGCTGCGCGGGTTCGGCGGCGACGACACCTTCGTCTTCAATACGAAGCTCGGGTCGTCCAATGTCGACACGGTGCTCGATTTCCATGCGGCGGACGACCGGTTCCTCCTGTCGGACAACATCTTCACGGCGCTGACACCCGGCACGCTCGCGGCCACAGCCTTCCGCGCCAACACCACCGGCCTGGCTGGCGACGCGACCGATCGCATCATTTACGAGACCGATACCGGAAAGCTCTTCTATGACGCCGACGGCCTCGGCGGCTCAGCGGGCATCCACTTTGCGACCTTGACTGGTACGCCAAGCATCACAAACGCGGATTTCTCCGTGGCATGATTGCTCGGGAGGCCTCCGAAGGTTTTCCATCGATGGCCCTCTACCACCGCCCTAAAGTATGACCCGCTAGGGTCCCGTATCTGGGCACTCCGTGGCGCAAGTGATCAGCGCCACGGACAAGCGACAAGATCAAGAAACGCCGAGGCCGCCAGCGCGGCCTCGGCGTTGTGCGCCAACCGGCTCTCAAAGCGCAATTTTGTGCGACGTGCGAGCGTTGGTAGAAGCCCTTGCCCGCCACAAGCAACCGAATCTATGATTTCGGTCATTCCACATTGGTAAGGATATTCTCCACGCCCCGAGGCCACGCAGCCTCGCCGCCTGACAGCCATGCGTAGAGCAGCCACCCCAATTCATAGGGCCTGCACTCGTAATCCACCTGATAGGGCGCGAGGTCGACGGCGAGCCTGGGTAGATGCAGGCAAGACATGAGGGGAACTGCGGCGGTTGAAAACGCCCTCACCAATCCTGTTGGCTCACGCCTATAGACTTTGCGCCAGATGACGGCCTGCTGGTCAGACACGAGAGGTTCATCGACGCCAGGGTGCCGTTCGAGCCACTCCAGACCCTTGACGATCGCCCCCCATCGCGGAACACCGCCGGCTTCCTGCAGGTCGAGCAGCGCCATCGGCGCCATGGCATGCTGATAAACACTGTAGACCGGACGGCCTTCGATCACCTGACCACTTCGCACGTCATAGTGCCACCACCATTGGCCGTCCCGCCCCTGCAATCGGCAGATGCGGTCGGCGCATTTCTGTGCCGCGGCCAAAGCCGCCTCGTCACCGTGGGCGGCATGCAAGCGAGCCAGTGCCTGTATCGAATAGACCTGATCGTCAAAGCTTCCGACAGGCGTGGTCCCATGACCGGCATCCGAAGCCGGTATCGTTTCGGAAAACAAACCGTGTGGACCTTGCACTTCGAAAAGATGTCTCGCGGCACTCTTGGCGAGCTCGGATGTGTCAGCAAGATAGCGCGCGGCGAGCGCGGCAAGAACCATCCAGGCGCAATCCACTGTGGTGAGGCGAGCACCAGAGGCGAGTTGACACTCCAAACGATACAACAGCCTCGCCGCGTGCATATTGGCGGCCTCGGCCGCGGCCCAGGCCGCAAGCGCCATTGCCCCGGTGTCGGCACACAGCTCCGCTCGTGTCGCTACAATAATGGCCAGGTCGGCGGCCGTTCCGCCCGCGAGGATTTGCCGTTGCGCGCCGATATCCACGCGCGACAGCCCGAGAGCGACGATCGCGGCATAGCGAAGATTGTCCCCTTCCAGTTGGACTTGTCGCCCGGTCTTTGTTCTGAAGCCACGCAAGGCGTGTCCGAAAACACCTCGCCTGTGCATGCGCGGAAGCCCGCGCCGCGCCAGGTATAGGAGCCGCACGGCTTGTTCGCGTGCGGAGGGCGATACGGCGTCCAGCGCCAGAAGCCGCCCGCTCGAAGCGGTGTCCGGCCAAGTCGCCGGCTCGGCCCGTGAATATCCGGTGCTTACCGGGTGCGCTCGTGCCCCTTTTGGCGGGCAATCCAGTACTGACGTCCGCTGCATCGCGTGCCCCGAGAAACTTGTTCGGAACCAGCTTTGTGACGCTGCTCGCGGACGCCGGCAGCAAAAGGACGCGGCACGGTCTCCTCCCGTCCGAACAAGCGGAACTCTAGGAGGTCCACTGAAATTGACCATTGGACTGAAAGCATTAGGCCGATACGGCTTGTCGGCGGCTGCACGACCGGCCTACTCCGATCGGATTACGCTTTGGCGGATTGAGCACCGAACCGATCGATCAAAGGAGCTACCAGCCTACATCCAGGCATCAACCGTTCCAGCGCGAGAATTTGTTGTCGATCAGGCATTTGGGCTGCTGAATCATCGCCGTTGGTGCTCTCGCGGCAATCGCGCGATATCGGCATGAACGGACAAGTTCGTTAGCCCCTAGACGACGATATCGGCAGGATTCCGGCCGTCGGGGACTGTTGCGAGACCACGATGCCTATCCGCCACCGGGCGTGATGCGGATGGCAAGGCGCAAGACAGGCGCCGTGTGACTGCCGGCGGCGCGCATGGGATGCAAAGTCCGGCAGCGTCCGGGCCTCTTCAATCTTGGGCGACGTCAATACTCCTTTCGGACGCCGCCGTACCGCGATTTGTTTCCTTTACTGATCGGGCGAAAAGAATTCCTGTGAGGACGGAAAGTTTCGCTGAACCCAATGAAGATCTGTCGGCCGTGCGGGCGTTCAACAAATCTCTCGCCTCACTTCAATGGCCTCTTTGATTGGTACCGGGCGGGGTCGAGGGCAGAATGATAGCATCGAATGTCGAGCTGGATGTGGGAGTCGTCATCCACCATCCCGATCTTACCAATCTTTACGGCTGCACGATCGGTGCGGGAACACGGATCGGCACCTTTGTCGAGATCCAGAAGAACGCAACCATCGGCCGCAACTGCAAGATTTCGAGCCATTCGTTCGTCTGCGAAGGCGTGACGATCGAGGACGGTGTCTTCATCGGCCACGGTGTCATGTTCACCAACGACCTCTATCCGCGTGCTGTCGACGCCAGCGGCGCCTTGATCGTCGATGGCGATTGGGACGTCGTGCCCACTTTCGTTCGCGAGCAGGCCTCCATCGGCAGCAACGCCACCATCATCGCCGGTGTCACGATCGGCAAGGGCGCCCTGATCGGCGCCGGTGCGGTCGTGACCCGCGACGTTCCTGACTATGCCATCGTGGCCGGCGTGCCCGCACAGCCGATCGGCCATCTCAACAACATGCCCGCGCGGCGCGTTTTGCCTGGAGAATGAGAATGATCGGCGTCGCCGTCGTCGGCTATGGTTATTGGGGGCCGAACCTCGTCCGCAACTTCAATGACACGCCCGGAGCCCGGCTGGTCAGCGTCTGCGATCTCAACAAGGACCGCCTGAGCGCCGTTCAGAGCCGCTTTCCGGCCGTGAAGATCACGGACGATTTCGAAGAGGTCCTCCGCGATCCGGATATCCACGCCATCGCGATCGCCACGCCCGTGTCGTCGCACTTCCGCCTCGCCATGAGCGCGCTGATGGCCGGCAAGCATGTGTTTGTCGAGAAGCCGATCACACCGTCGGCGGAAGAAGCGCAGCGGCTGGTCGATGAAGCTGCCCGCCGGAAGCTTGTGCTCGCCGTCGATCACACCTTCATTCACACTGCCGCCGTACAGAAGATGCGCGAGCTCGCTCAGACCGAACTCGGCGAAATCTACTACTACGATTCCGTACGCGTGAATCTGGGCCTGTTCCAGCACGATGTCAGCGTGGTCTGGGATCTCGCCGTGCATGATCTCTCGATCATGGATTACGTGCTGTCGCAGCGTCCCGTTGCCGTCTCGGCGACTGGGATCAGCCACGTCGCCGGCGAGCCGGAGAACATCGCCTATCTCAATCTGCTTTTTGAAAGCAACCTGATCGCCCACATCCACGTCAACTGGCTCGCCCCCGTCAAGGTGCGGCGCACCCTGGTTGGCGGCAGCCGCAAGATGATCGTCTATGACGATCTCGAGCCCAGCGAAAAGATCAAAGTCTACGACAAGGGCATCACCCTCAACGGAAACCCGCAGAAGGCGGGCGAGAACCGCTATCAGGCGCTGGTCGGCTATCGGAGCGGCGACATGTGGGCGCCCCACCTCGACGTGACCGAGGCGCTCGGAAACGAACTCCGCGAATTCATCGGCTGCATCGAAAACAACGGCACGCCGACGGCGGACGGACGTGCCGGCCTGAGGGTCGTGCGCATCCTCGAGGCCGCTACCCTGTCGCTTGCCCAGCGTGGGCGTGTCATCGAACTGGAAGACGTAAGGCGTGTAGCATGATCCCATTCCTTGACCTGAAAGCCCAGTATGCAAGCATCAAGCCCGAGCTGGACGCCGCCGTTCTCGGCGTGCTCGCTTCCACGCAGTATGTGCTTGGCGACGAGGTCGCCGCGTTCGAGCGTGAATTTGCCGCCTATTGCGGCGTGAAACATGCGATCGCCGTCAATACGGGCACCAGCGCGCTGCATCTGTCGCTGCTTGCCGCCGATGTCGGCCCGGGCGACGAAGTCATTACGGTTCCCTTTACCTTCGTCGCGACGGTGTCGGCGATCTGTTATGCCGGCGCCCGCCCGGTGTTCGTCGACATCGACCCGGTCACCTTCACGATGGACCCGGCGAAGCTTGCCGCTGCCATCACCCCTCGCACCAAGGCCATCATCCCTGTCCATCTCTATGGGCAGATGGCTGACATGAAGCCGATCATGGAGGTCGCCGACCGCCACGGTATTCCGGTGATCGAGGATGCCTGCCAGGCGCATGGCGCGGAATATGTCGGGCGGCGCGCGGGAAGCATCGGCGTCTCCGGCTGCTTCAGCTTCTATCCCGGCAAGAACCTGGGAGCATGCGGCGAAGGCGGTATCGTCGTCACCAACAACGACCAGCATTTCAAAGCGATAAGGATGCTGCGCGACTGGGGACAGGAACAGCGCTACCACCACGTCCTGAAGGGCTACAACTACCGCATGGACGGCATCCAGGGCGCGGTGCTGCGGGTAAAACTCCGCCACCTCGACGACTGGACAGAGGCGCGCCGGGCGCGGGGACACCAATATTCGAGCCTGCTGGCGGATGCCAAAAACGTCCGCGCACCCGTCGAGGCCGATTGGCGCCGGCACGTCTACCACGTCTATGCCGTTCGCACCCATGATCGCGAGGCACTGCAGCGGACTCTGTCGGCCGAAGGCATCCAGACGGGCCTGCATTATCCGATACCGGTGCATCTGCAGCCGGCTCATCGTGATCTCGGATATTCCGTCGGAGATTTTCCGGAGTCGGAAGCAGCGGCGCGGGAAGTCCTCTCGCTGCCCATCTACCCGGAGATGACGGCGCGGCAGGTTGAACAGGTCGCCGCCGCTGTCAGGCAGGAAGCCTATGTCGGCTGATCCACTCCGCACCGGCCGCACGGTCGCGGCCGTTCATGGCCTGGGCGAGGTATCGCCGGATCCTGAATTCGAGACCGGCCTGAGCGCCAGTCTTAAGGCATCCTACGGGACCACAGGCCTTGTCGAACTCTACGGGCGTTTCAACAATGGCGACGGCCCCGTCGACGCCCTGATGCGGCGTGCCATATGGCGCGGCCTTGCCCGCAGTTGCGGCGCGAAACTGCAGATCGGCAGCGGCGCCGGCTTCAAGCACGCCGAAACCTTCGAGATCGGCAAGGGCGTCTTCATCGGCGCGCAGGCCTATGTCCAGGGCCGCTACGACGGAACCTGCATCATCGGCGACCATGTCTGGATCGGCCCGCAAGCCTATTTCGACGCGCGCGATCTTGTGCTGGAGGAGTTCGTGGGCTGGGGTCCCGGCGCCAAGGTTCTCGGATCGTCTCACACCGCGATCCCCGTGGACATACCGATCGTCAGCACCGACCTTGAGATAAAACCGGTGCGCATCGGTGCCTGGGCGGACATCGGCACCAACGCCACGATCCTTCCCGGCGTCACGATTGGAAAAGGCGCCATCGTCGGCGCCGGAGCGGTCGTCACCGAGGACGTGCCGCCGTTTGCCGTCGTCGCCGGCGTTCCGGCAAAATTCCTGCGTTGGCGCTCCGATACCGAACTGCCGCCGACCCATCTTATCCGGGGGGAAACCGATGAAAAATAAGCGCATTCTCATCACCGGCGGCTCGGGCCTCATCGGCTCGCATATCGCCGACATCGTCTCGCGGGAGCAGCCGCGGGAGATTCTCATTCTCGACAATTTCGTGCGCGGACGCCGCGAGAATCTCCGCGAGGCCGCCGCACGTTTTCCGCTTCGGACGATAGAGGGCGACATCCGCGACACAGCGCTGCTTGCGCGGGTCTTCGACGGCGTGGATATCGTCTTCCACCAGGCAGCCATACGCATCACCCAGTGCGCCGAGGAACCGCGGCTTGCCTTCGACGTCCTTGCCGGCGGCACGTTCAATGTGCTGGAAGCGGCGGTGAAAGCCGGCGTCTCGAAAGTGGTCGCGGCTTCGTCAGCATCGGTGCTCGGCGCGGCGGACAGCTTTCCGACGACCGAGGCGCACCATCCCTACAACAACCGGACGATCTATGGCGCGGCCAAGACATTCAACGAAGGCCTGCTGCGGTCGTTCGCCGAGATGTACGGGCTGAACTATGTCGCCCTGCGCTATTTCAACGTCTACGGGCCGCGCATGGATGTCTTCGGCGTCTACACCGAAGTGCTGATCCGCTGGATGGAGCGCATCGCGGCCGGACAGCCGCCGATCATCCATGGCGACGGCACGAGCACGATGGATTTCGTCCATGTCCACGATATAGCGCGCGCAAACGTTCTCGCCGCCAAGTCGAACGTGACGGACGAAGTGTTCAACGTCGCCAGCGGTACGGAAACCAGCCTGCGCGAGCTTGCCGACCGTTTGGTCAGGATCATGGGTTCGTCGATGGAGCCCCAGTTTGCGCCGGCGCGCAAGGTAAACGCGGTTCCGCGCCGCCTTGCCGATATCAGCAAGGCGCGGGACATGCTTGGTTTCGAGGCCCAGGTCGGTCTCGATGACGGGCTGCGCGATCTGGTTTCCTGGTGGCGGCAGGAGCGGCTCGCCACGGCGGTAGCGGCGGAGTAATCATCATGTCGGTTCAGATTCCCGTTGCCAAGCCGCTTTTGGACGAGCGTGAAGTGGAAGCAGCCCGGCGCGTCATCCTGTCGGGCTGGGTCACGCAGGGTCCGGAAGTGGCAGCATTCGAACGCGAATTCGCGAATTTCGTCGCGGCGCCGCATGCGTGCGCCGTGTCCAATTGCACGACCGCGCTACACCTGGCGCTCAAAGCCGTGGGCGTGGGACCGGGCGACGAGGTGATCACCGTCAGCCACAGTTTCATCGCGACAGCCAATGCGATCCGCTATTGCGGGGCTGTACCGGTGTTCATCGATATCGAGCCGGATGGCTACAACATCGATCCTGATCTGATCGGCGCGGCCATCACCCGGTCGACCAGGGCGATCCTCTGCGTCCATCAGTTGGGAATGCCTTGCGATCTGGCCCGCGTCATGGAAGTTGCTGGAATCAATGGGCTTCCGGTCATCGAGGACGCGGCCTGCGCCATCGGCAGCGAGATTCTCCACGACGAGAACTGGGAAAAGATCGGCAAACCGCGCGGCGATATCGCCTGCTTCTCGTTCCATCCGCGCAAGGTGGTGACCACCGGTGACGGCGGCATGCTGACGACGGCCGATCCGGAATACGACCGCAAGTTCAGGCTGTGGCGCCAGCACTCGATGAGCGTCAGCGATACGGTGCGGCACGGGTCGCGCGAGGTCACCTTCGAGAGCTATCCCGAGCTCGGCTATAATTATCGCATGACGGACGTCCAGGCGGCGATTGGGCGCGAGCAGCTGAGCAGGTTGCCCGAGATCATCGAGAGAAGGCGTCATCTTGCAAGCATCTATGCCGAGCGGCTCAGCAATATTCCCGGACTCGAGCCGCCGGTCGAGCCGCACTGGGCGCGCAGCAACTGGCAGAGCTATTGCGTAAGACTGCCTGAGACGGCCGATCAACGCAAGGTAATGCAGGCGTTGCTTGACCGAGGCATTTCTACACGCCGTGGTGTCATGAATATACATCTCGAGCGTGCCTATGCGGACCCGGCTTCGTTCCGTCGCACGTCGGCCCTGAAGCACAGCGTCGCCGCCCAAAACGAGGCGATCATCCTGCCGCTCTATGCGCAGATGACCGAGGACGAGCTGGGTCGCGTGGTCGATGCGCTTGAAGACATTATGGTACACCATCCCGCGATGGCGGACTGACCCGTCAGGAAAAATCCTAATGGAATCAAGAAGGCCGGTCTCGACCGGCCTTCTTGATTCCAAGGACGCCGATGCGTTTGGGGCCGTGCGTCAAGTTCGGAATATCGAGGAATTTCATCGCACTACCACGAAAATGGCTTGAGAAGCGGGCCGTTGGTCTGACGCAGCCCCCTCGCGAGCATGTCGTGACGGTGTTTTCGGGGTATCTCGCGGTGACGACACCGGCCAATTCGATCCGATGGCGCGACAGGGACGGACGTCCAAAGTGAGTTGTCCCGGAGGCATCCCGACCGCAAGGAGCGGCTCCAGACTTTCGTCAGTCATCTCCGCCGGATAAGTTCGACAAAGCGCGATCAGCGCGCGGCCGGACCCATGAGGCCCCTCGCCTTCAAACCCACTGAGGCAGCCAGCGTCCCAGCGGCAGCTTCTCGCGCGGAAGCAGCTTGAGCAGCATGCGCAGCGAGGAGAAGCAGGCGACGATGACGACCAGCGTCCCGACGGCGGTCGCCTGCCAGGGCGGCAGCATATAGAAGGCAGACAGCACCAAAGCCGCCGCCAGCAGATACGCCATGGCGAGCATCATGTTGACGCCGGACCAGCGGAAGCCGCTCAGGCGGCGGGAAATCCAGTAGATCAGGACGCCGTGCCAGACATACAGCCCGAAGAAGGCGATGCCGGCACCGACCAGCCCGAACTGGCCGACCAGAAACCAGGCAAGCCCGACGTGAACCACCGTGGCGGCGATTTCGGTGAACAGAAAAATCCACCGCGCGCCCTTGGCAAGCACGATGTAGCCGATCGGCCAGGCGACGATCCTCAGCATCATGCCAAGGCAGATCCAGCGCAGCAAATCGACAGCGGCGTGGAATTCGGAAGAATAGAGCACGGTCATGAGCAGCGGCGCGACCGTCAGCGTCGCGATCAGGCCCGGGCCGGCCAGCAGGATGCTGATCTGGGTCTGCTCGTTGACCAGCCGGTTGCAGGCGTCGTTGTCGTTGTGGACGGCCGTCAGGCGCGGATAGAAGTCCGCACCCATCGCCTGGAGGATGAAGCCGGCATAGAGGCCGCCGATAGACCAGGCAGCCTGGTAAAGACCGGCGGCCTCAATGCCGTCCAGCCTGAGCACGATGATCCTTATCGCATAGGCCGCTCCGACGCTGAGAAAGGCGCTTCCCATGAAGGCGAAGCCCAGCTTCAGAAGCACGGCGGTCTCCTGCCGCGTTTCCCGGGCAGTTACGTGGACGGGCACGATTTCGACGCGCCTGCTGTACCACCACGAAACGGCCAGCGTCGTGAACGCCATGGCCAGGATCGTCGGGACAACGCCCTCCTGCCTCCAGACAAGAATGATCGGCACGCATACGACGGTGTTCCAGAACGCCCCCCACATGGTGATCCGGGCAAGATCGCCTATACGCCGCAGGCCCTGGATAAGGGCGGTCTGTCCGGCTGAGATGATGCGCAGCAGCACCGCCGCGGACAACAGCACCACGCCGGCCGTATGATTCCGGTCCTCGAAGGTAAGCTCGGCCACCGGCAAGGCAAACGCCGCCAACAGCAGCATTCCCAAAACCCCAAGCACGATCGAGACGCGGTTGAGGACAATCCCCGTCCTGGCGATGCGTTCCGCCTCGTTCGTTCCCGCCGCCTCGGCGACCTGACGGACGCCGCTCGCCTGCACGCCTAGCCCGGCCAGGGTCTGCGCAAGATCGGCAATGGAGTTGTAGAGGCCCATCAGGCCGACGCCTTCGGGGCCGAGCAGAACCGCGATCACCTTGTTGCGGATGACGGCGAAAACGATGTTGACGATCGACGAGCCGCCGATCAGGGCGGTCGATTTCACAATCTGCAGGTAGGAGGCGCTGCGCGCACCGGCCTCTTCGGACCCCGTCGTCACCGATTTCATGTCAGTTCGGCGCCCCGGTGAAACCTGGACGGACATAGCCCGCGCGGAAGTGATGAAACACGTTTGCCTCTACGCGGCGCTCAGGCGGCCAAGGCGTTGACCGGCATAGGTGCCGCTGCGTATCGGCTCCCACCACCATTTGTTGTCGAGATACCAGTCCACCGTCCGGGCGAGGCCGGTCTCGAAACTCTCGCGAGGGGTCCAGCCAAGGTCCCGCCCGAGCTTGGAAGCATCCATCGCGTAGCGGCGGTCATGGCCGGGACGATCGGTGACGAAGGTGATGAGATCGCGGTGAGACGTACCGTCGCGGCGCGGACGTCTTTGGTCGAGGGTGTCGCAGATCAACTCCACGACCTGCAAATTCGTGCGCTCCGCGTTTCCGCCGATGTTGTAGCTTTCGCCGTCGGCGCCCCGTTGAGCGACGAGGGCGAGCGCGCGGACATGATCGTCGACATAGAGCCAGTCGCGAACGTTGTCGCCCTTGCCATAGACCGGCAATGGCTTGCCGTCGATTGCGTTCAAGATCGTCAGAGGAATGAGCTTCTCCGGGAAGTGGAACGGGCCGTAATTGTTCGAGCAATTCGATAGCGTGACCGGCAGGCCGTAGGTGTGGTTCCAGGCCCGCACCATATGGTCGGATGCCGCCTTGGACGCGGAATAAGGCGACGACGGCGCGTATGGCGTCTGCTCGCTGAAAAGGCTGTCGTCGAAAGGCAGGTCGCCGAAGACCTCGTCCGTCGAGACATGATGGAAACGGAAGGTCTGGGATCGGGCGCCGGACAGGCCGCGCCAATAGGTCAAGGCCGCCTGCAGGAGCCGGAACGTTCCAAGGACGTTCGTTTCGACGAAGGCGGCCGGACCGTCGATGGAGCGGTCGACATGTGTCTCGGCGGCGAGATGGATGACGCGGTCGATGTTCTCGGCGCGCAGGATCTCCAGCACCAGAAGTCCGTCGCAGATGTCGCCCTCGACGAAACGATAATTCGGCAACCGCTCGACCTGTCTCAGCGAGGCCAGGTTGCCCGCATAGGTCAGCTTGTCGAGATTGACGATGCGTTGTTCCGGATCGGCCGCCAGGTGGCGGCATAGTGCCGACCCGATGAAGCCGGCGCCGCCGGTGACCAGAATGTTCATCGGACAATCCTTCTTCAGACGGCCACCGGCTCGGGCGGCGCTTCAACAGGCTCGCCACGCAGTGCGGCACTGGCAACAGGCGGCAATTCGCCGACGAGACGCTTCAGATAGGCGGCGTAAGGTGTCTTCCCGAGCTGTGAAGCACGTTGTAGCACATGCTCGGCATCGAGCCAGCCCATGTCCAGGCCGATCTCCTCGGGACAGGCTATCTGGACGCCCTGGCGCCGCTCGACCGTACGCACGAAGGAGGATGCATCGTAGAGGCTGTCGCAGGTGCCCGTGTCGAGCCAGGCATAACCGCGGCCCAGCCGGCAGACGTTCAACTGGTTGCGCTGGAGATAAACGTTGTTGACCGCTGTGATCTCCAGTTCTCCCCGCTCGGACGGCCGGATGCCGGTGGCGATGTCCACCACATCGTTGTCGTAGAAATAGAGGCCCGTCACGGCCCAGTTGGAGGCTGGTTCGGCCGGCTTCTCCTCGATGCTGATCGCCTTTCCGGTGATCTTGTCGAAGGTGACGACGCCGTAGCGCTCGGGATCGTCGACGTGATAGGCGAAGACCGTCGCGCCTTCGCGCCGCGCCGCCGCCTGCTGGCCGAGACGCGGCAAATCGTGCCCGAAGAAGATGTTGTCGCCGAGAACCATGGCGACGCTGCTGTCGCCGATGAAACGACGGCCGATGATGAAGGCTTCCGCAAGCCCGTTGGGCTGCGGCTGTTCGGCGTAGGACAGGTCCAAGCCGAAATCCGAACCGTCGCCCAACAGGGCTTTGAAGCAGGGAAGGTCCCGCGGCGTCGAAATGATCAGGATTTCCCGGATGCCCGAGAGCATCAGCACGCTCAGGGGGTAATAGATCATAGGCTTGTCATAGATCGGCAGGATCTGCTTCGAGACCGCGATCGTGAGGGGGTACAGGCGTGTGCCGCTCCCGCCGGCGAGGATGATCCCTTTCATGTCGCTCCTATCCAATCGCTGTTTGCAGGTGAAACGCCGTATTGCCGGCAGTCGGCCCGCGGTGCATGGACACCGTCATTGGCTGGCCGCGCTCGATGCCGCTGCCTGATCTTTCGGCGGTGTGGTGGCAATGGTGATCGAAATGACGTCGCCGGGCATCACCACCGTCTGCGGCGACGCGACGATCTCCGCCGATGTTCCTTTGTCGATCCGGGTGATGGCATAGGCGAGAGAGGGTTTTCCCGACGCGCCGATGGATGGCGAGCTTGCCGCAAGCGTCTTCAACAGCAGTTTCTGTGAGACATCGCGCTGCATCTTGAGCTTGGAAAGATTTGCCTGTTCGCTCTGCAGGCTCGACGCGATCTCGGTTTGCTGGCGATCAAGGAGGCCGTCGGCATTGCGTGTAGCCTCCGTTATGCCCTGCCGCGCGCGCATCGTCGCGGTGATCTGGTCCAGACGATCCGTCCGGTAGCCCGCCAGCGTCCGCTCGAGGTCAGACCTTCGCGCCGCAACGGCCAAGCCTTTGTCGACAAGGGTCTTCACGCCGGCCAGTTCGTCTTCGGCCGACTTGATGCTGGCATCCGATGCCTTGATCTTTTCCTGCAGAACATTGACCTCGGCGGTCAGGAGCCCGCGCAGTTCGCCGAGCGACTCGGTTTGCCGTTTGATCTCATTGGCGCGGGCCGCAAAGATGATGCGCTCCTGGGCGAAGATCGCCTTGGCCATCTCATCATCCGGGGCGACGGCCGGAAAGCTTATCTCGCTTGCCCGGTTCATCTCCGCGCTAAGCCGCGCAATCCGGGCTGTGCTGCGTATGATGTCGGCGTCGAATTCCTGCAGTTCGCCTACCAGCTTTACACTGTCCTCGGATTTCTCGGCCGGGGAACGAAACTCACCGCCGCTCAGCGCCAGCGCCTGCAACACCGTCATGCCGTCGCGAAACCGGTATTCCCCCGGTTTCTCGACATCGCCGACGACATAGACCGGCGGATAGTCGAGGACCTCGACGGTCGTTTCCGGCTTTTCGACAAGCATGAGTTTCTTCTGGATGCGGCCGGCGATATCCGCCGCCAATTGCGAAACGTCCATGTTTGCCACCGGCACACTACCAATGACCGGCAACATGATCGTTCCGGACTGCGTCACCTCGAACTCGCCGCCGAGCGCATCCCAGCGCTCATAGGCACCCTTCGGCGGCATCCATTGAATGACCGTCAGACGCAATTTGGTTTGAGCAACCAAGGGCGCTCCGGCTGCCCAGGTCGCGGCCGGCGCACAGAGGCACCCGGCCAAAACCGCGGCGAAGACCGTCAGGCGACGCGCCCTTTCCGTGATCGTTTCCGATAGGCTCATGGTCTGCTCCGACGCGCGGACATTACACTGGACCCCGGCCGCACCGTTGCGGACATCGGATGCGGGCACACGCAGCGCCTCCATCCATCGAGCTATAAGTTTGCGGATTTATCGAACTCTTGAAAAGAGGAAGGAGCATCCCCCGGCCCTCATCAGAATTGACGAGGGCAACTATCCAAATCTTGCCCAGATTTGAAGCCGTTGGTTAATGCCCCAACCAGAGGTGCCATTTCGGGACTACTAATACCCGAAAAGCTTGTACTTCGCAGGTTTGGCCGCCATCCGGCACCTCCGTGGGCGCGATAAATCGTGTCTGCCGGCCGCCGCCCCATCCGGATCTTCGACAGGCTGGAGCATGAAGCTTCGCCAAGCCGGAGACCGGCACTCCGATAGGGGGAAGACGACCGTCAGGTCTAGGCCATTCGGATGATCTGCATTAACCGCGACATGCCGCCAGCCCCGTCAGGTGTAGACCGTTCGTCAGCCGTATTGTGCCGTCGCCGCCGCCCCCCGATGCCGTCTAAAGTCGCGTGGATTGTGTCGATGCGCAACTTGCCGGGCTTTGGCAGGTACTGCCGAAAAATGACAGCGGGTGCCACGAATGATTCAATCTGCGCGCGGGGCCGAACAGCGCGATGTCTGGGCCAACAATGACGGCAAATTCGGCGAGCACTCCGAGCCGCGTCGGGTGATGCTGCTCGTTGCCATCGCCGGCACCGTCTCCGAACGGCTGATTCATGCGCTTTCCCGAGAGTTTCCCTGGATCGAGACCCAGCAGGTTGAAACGGTGGGGGCCGCCTGCACGGCCTTTGCCCATCCGGTGTCGCTTATCCTCGTCGACGCATCGCTTTTGAAAGCGGCCGAGGATGCATCCACCGAATTCTTCAGGATGCATCCGCAAGCGCTGACCGCGGTGATCGAACCCGACGGATACAGTCATCCCAGCGCGCTGCCGGACATATTCGAATCCCAGCTGGTCCGCGGCATCCTTCCGATGAACCTTCGGCTGGACGTTTGGCTTTCGGTGATCAGGCTGATGCTGTGCGGCGGGGAGTATTATCCGCCGGCCGCGGTTCGATCCTGGATGAAAAGGAATGCGAGCCACATGGCGGCAACCCCCAGGACCGCGCAGGCCGTCAATGGAAGCGACCTGTCCAGCCTGACCGCCAGGGAAATACAGATCCTCGAAATGGTTTCCCGCGGCTTGCAGAACAAGACCATCGCCTCGGAATTCGACCTGTCGGAACACACGGTCAAGATTCATCTCCACAACATCATAAGCAAGCTGGGCGCGCACAACCGCACCGAGGCCGCCGCCAAGTTCCGTAATTTCCAGATGCATGGCCCGGCGACGGCGACCAGCCAGTTCCCGAGTTCGATCGAGACAAGGCGCCTGCGGCCCGAGCTTGCAACGCTGGGCGAGGGCAGGAACAAGGCTTGAGCCGATGGCCGACCGCGCCAGCCTCGCCGCGTTCTCTTGTGCAGGACCGATGGCCGGCGCCTTTTCCGCGTCGGGCTTTTCGGATCGGCGCGTGGTGGCACCTGACTTCCGGCGCACGCCGCGGCCAAATTCGGCAAGTGGGAGAGGGTGGCCGTAACTGACCGTGCAACGCCGTCCGTTGCGAAATCGGCATAGAGAGCCTGTCGTGTCCGGGCGAATGCAGAACCCACTGCATCGCTGCCGCGCATTTATATCTCTGCAAACGATCCTGAAACGTTACAGATACTCTTCACCCAAAAGCAAAACTAAGAGTTGTTTGTATTGGATTTTCAGCTTGGAGTGACAAAATATCGCACGTGTATCCTCGTACTCAACTTCAATAAACCAATGTGTCTAGATACAAATTGCTACCGTGTATTTATTGATCTGTCCCGCCCTTTGAAGAAATATACTTTACCTATGGGCGGGGTTTGAGATCTACAGAAGTCACATCATCATCGTTTTAAACGTATTCATGATGCGTAACAGAGCATGCACTTACGTCGGTGCGTGCTTAGCTTCTGTACCAGTCTCCATCCCTATTGCTGGAGACCTATATGTCGGAAAACTACTCTCACCCGTATCTACCTACCCTTTCGGATGATCTGGCATCATCCAATCGGCGGGTCGGTTCGAGGTCCATCTATCTCGCCTTGAAGTTCGGCTTCGACATCGCGATCGCGCTGGTCCTGGCTCCGTTCGTCCTGTTGATCGTCGGCATCCTGGCGCTGCTCGTCCGACTTGACGGAGGCGCCGCGTTCTATCGGCAGCCGCGGGTCGGGAAGAACGGAAAAGTCTTCACCCTGTGGAAGCTTCGGACAATGGTTCCGGACGCCGAACGGCATCTGCAGACCTACCTGAGGGAAAACACCGCCGCCCGGCTGGAATGGGAGAAAGTGCAGAAACTGAGGGACGATCCGCGAATCACGCGGCTCGGCCGTTATCTGCGGAAATACTCTCTCGACGAATTGCCGCAACTGCTGAACGTGCTGCTCGGCCATATGAGCCTCGTCGGCCCTCGCCCCATGTGCCCGGAGCAGCGGTCGGAATATCCAGGCGTCGCCTACTACGCAATGCGGCCGGGGATCACCGGGCTTTGGCAGGTGAGCGAACGCAATAGCTGCTCATTCGCCGAACGCGCACTCTATGACACCCGCTATGCCGGCATCATGTCGTTCACAACCGACCTGCGCATACTGCTTCTCACGCCAATGGTCGTCTTCCGCGGAACCGGCCTTTGAGAGCACCGGCGCGAGCCGGTCTCCCCTATCTTGTCCCGCCCACCGCCATTCCTGCCTGCCTTATAATGAGCGATGAACCCGGATACCCCGGAACCAGGCTTTCCAGCCTGGTTTAGCGCGCGATGAAGTGGCGCGAGCGCCTCGGCGCAGCCCCGCGCCGAGGATTTTGTTTTTGAACAACCGCCTTTCAGCTGGTCTTGACTCCCCGGCCTTTCGCACCGGATCCGCCGGCACGCAGCATGTCCTGGATCTGCTCGAAAGCCTCCTGAACGGAGAACGAACGCGCCTTTGCGGTTCCATTGGCGTCCGTCGTCGTCGAGTCCAGATAGATGGTCGAGCCGCCCACCTGCCGGGCCGAAACATGCGTAATTCTGGCCGACGAAACCAGGATCGCCTCACCATTGTTCTTTGTCAGTTGAATCCACATGAATTGCTCCCTGCCAGTTTTGTTCCTGGATTATGGAGGCATTTGACTGCCGCAGCAATCCGCCCCCTTCGGCTTTTCGCTATTGACAGAGAGCGTACTTCCCGCGGCAGGCTGCGAATTCTTCAAACCCTGAGATTTGAACGGCGAATGATTGACATCCATCGGGCTAGATGAGGCGGTATTCAGTAAGCAAATTGCATTAGTCGGCACCAGCTCAAAGTACAACTTACCGATCCATCGACAGTCTGTGTTTTTGTATAAAACCGGATGTGTAATGTAAGCTTTTCATTTTCGGGGATGGAGTCTGGCATGCATGCAATCTCCTTGAAAAATTTCTCGCTCCTGGAAGGAGATGCGGGCAGCCAACTTGCCAGGTTCACCGTGACGCTCGATGCGCCGGCCACTGAACGCGTGACATTCTACTATTATCTGCAGGATGGTTCCGCATCGTCGCTCGATGGCGACTACCAGAGGCAGGCTTCCAGCTACACGTTCCCGATAGGCTCATCGACGGTCGATATACAGGTCGTCATCGACGGCGATACGCTTATCGAAGGAAACGAGACTTTCCAGCTCGTGCTCTTTGCCGGAGACAATGCGTCCTTGCCGAACAACGCGGCCGCATTGCTCGCGACAGGCACCATCCTCGACAACGACGACGGCCTGCCGGACACCCCTCTGGGAAGCTACGGCACCGCCGTCGAACTCGGTGGCGGCGAGTCGGCATCAAATACCTTGCCGACAATCAGCGTGCGCGACGTCGCCATGATCGAGGGCGACCGGGGCGTGGACCTTGTCCGCTTTCTGGTGACGCTGGACAGGCCGGCTACCGCGCCGATCACATTTCTATACAGTCTTCAGGACGGATCCGCTTCGGCGGGTGCGGGCGACTTCGATTTCACTTACGGGACGGGGAGAATCGCAGCCGGTCAGCAGGCGGCCTATCTATCCTTTCCGTTCAGCGGCGATACGAATCTCGAGGGCAACGAGACAATCAAATTGGTGCTGAGCGGCGCGCAGAATGCCGTCTTCGCCGAAAACGCGCCTGCGCTCATGGCAACCGCCACGCTCATCGACGACGATCAGGGCGCGCCCAACATGGTAGGCGGCATCGGCGGCTTCAGCAAGAAGATCGTCACCGCGGCAGCGGATGACGGGCCACCCAAGATCGATGTGATCTCAACGAGCGTAAGCGAAGGTAACAGCGGCTACACGATGGCCTTTGTTCACGTGCTGCTGTCAAAGCCTGCCGCCAGCGACGTGAGGGTCAACTTTTCCACCCAGCCAGGCTCCGCCAACTCTCCGGACTTCGATGCCGCGAGCGGCGTCCTTACGATAGGCGCGGGGCAGACAAGCAGCTATGTTCGAATTGCCATAAGGAACGACAGCCTCGTCGAAGGCGACGAGAGCTTCACCGTCGTTTTCAGCAACCCTCTTTCGGCAGTCTTCCGCACCGGTGGCACAAGCGCCGTTGCGACCGTGACCATTCGCGACAATGACGGCGGCGGCACCGCCGGCAGTGCCGACACCGGACCCGAATTCCAGTTCTTCAACACGCCGAGCAACCGCGATGACGTTCTCACCGGCACCTCGAAATCCGACGCGATCGATGGACTGGCCGGCAACGACGATGTTTCCGGCCTGGGCGGCAATGACGCCCTGAGCGGAAACTCCGGCAACGACCTGCTGAACGGCGGCGTCGGCAACGACAAGCTCTACGGCCAGGACAACAACGACATGCTGATCGGCGGGACCGGCGCCGACTATCTCAGCGGCGGCTCGGGCACGGATACAGCCTCTTATGTGGGCTCCCTCACCGGGGTGGTGGCGAGCCTGTCCAACCCGTCGATCAATTCGGGAGATGCGGCGGGCGACACCTACAACTCGGTCGAGAACCTCATCGGCACCAATCACAGCGACGGGCTGAACGGCAGCATCGGCGCGAACGACATCAGGGGCGGCACCGGCGACGACGCAATCAAGGGCTACGCGGGCAACGACAAACTGTACGGGCAGGACGGCGACGACCTGTTGAACGGCGGAGACGGCGCCGACAATCTGAGCGGCGGTACAGGCAACGACGTTGCCAGTTACGACGATGCGCTGTCCAGCGTGGTGGTCGACCTCGAAACGCCATCGGTGAACACAGGGGACGCGGCGGGTGACACTTTCAACTCCATCGAGAACCTGGTCGGATCCGCATTTAGCGACAGCCTGCGCGGCAATGCGGGCGCGAACGTCCTTGTCGGAAGCACGGGAAATGACAGCCTGTTCGGCCGCGACGCCAACGATACGCTGGTGGGAGGAAGCGGAACCGACACGCTGAGCGGCGGGCTTGGCAATGACGCCGCCAGCTATTTCGACGCTTTGGCAGCCGTCCGTGCCGATCTGGAGACACCGGCCATCAATCTCGGCGATGCCGCGGGCGACACCTTTAATTCGATCGAAAACCTTGTCGGTTCGATATACAGCGACAGCCTGCGCGGAAACAGCGGGGCAAACGCCATTGCCGGCGGGGCAGGCAACGATGGGCTCTACGGGCGCGACGGCAATGATGTCTTGTCCGGTGGCGCGGGAGGCGACACGCTCAGCGGCGGCTTGGGCACCGACACCGCCAGCTACGGCGATGCGACGGCTGCGGTTCGTGCCGACCTCGAAACACCTTCCATCAATCTCGGCGATGCCGCCGGCGATACTTACAATTCAATCGAGAATCTCGTGGGATCGGCGTTCAACGACAGCCTGCGCGGAGACAGTGGGAAAAACGCCCTGACCGGCGGCAACGGCAATGACACGCTTCTCGGCCGGGCGGGCGACGACACGCTGGTCGGGGGCGCCGGGAACGACACGCTCACGGGTGGCCTCGGTAAAGATATCGTGACCGGCGGAACCGGCAATGACATCTTTATCATCAACGGCTCGCTCGACGCCGCCGCGAATCTTCAGAGGATCACTGATTTCCTGGGAGCCGTCGACAAGATCCACCTCGAGAACGCGGTTTTCACCGCTCTGGCCTCGACCGGAACCTTGGCGGCCGCGGCATTCCAGATCGGCGCGGCGGCACAAGATGCGTCAGACCGCATCGTGTACAACCAGGCAACCGGCGCGTTGATGTACGATGCGGACGGCAATGGCGCAGGGGCTGCAACCCAGTTCGCGACGCTCAGCACAGGTCTGATTCTAACGAATGCCGACTTCGTAGTGATCTGAACGTTCCAGCGGGGCCGACCGATCGACATGCCGGCCCCGAAAGACTCGGGGCGTACTCCGCGCTGGCCGCGCAGACCCTAAATGGTCACGAAACGCTTCACCCCGCAGTCGAACCACGAAGTCACGCCGCGACTTATGACACGCCGACCAGTGCGCTCAATTCGGACCGAGAAAAATTCAGCGTGTACTGATATGCCGACTTCTGGTCGTACATCCCGCCCGCGCGAAAAGAGATACGGACCTCCCCTTCGCCCACCACGCTGACCTCGGCGGACTGAAGAGAATCGTCGAATATCGTCGTGACTTTTCCCTCACGCTTAGCAGGGCCAACTTTTACTTTCATGGAACCCAACCCTTGTATACCCCATTTGAAGTATATGCTCAGTTTTCAGAGGATGTCTAGGGCGACGACCTTTCATGCGGATAAGTTTTCCGTGATGAGATATAGCTCCTTCGATCTATATCTCATGGCAGCGCAGCCAACGCAAAAACAGGCAATCGTAAAGAAACAGCTAATTTTTGACCCCACGGCGGTCACAATCGGAATAAAAGCCGCGCCACCTGCTCACAATCCCTCAAATCCTCCCACGAATCATCCCTAGCCATGGGAAAACAACCCGCCGGTTGCGTCACCGCATCAAAATCCATTCATAGTATTTTTATCTTATATGTCACTGGTATATTTGATTTCAACTGGCGTGTTGTTTTCAACATTTCAGAATATCTATCCTATATACGACGCAATGTGGGCCGTTCTGCCGATTCGGCCGGACGACCCGCTGCACGGCGATCCCTGCGATCGGACGTGCGTGAACCATCACTGAGCGGATCGGCGGACATCGACGCAATGCTTGCCACCAAAAAGATGCCTCGGCCCACTCCTTTTGGCTGAGCCAGTTACGCGCCTGCCCACCTAAGGGATGGATCACCGGCCAACCCGAGAGCCCGTATTGTTCTCGACGTCTCATCGTCATGGAGGTTGCCGTGTCTTTTCTTAAGGCAATATTCTGGCTCGTGCTGATCGGGCTGGTGACATCTCCGGTGCTTGCCGGATATCTTGGCGGCGGCTTCGGATCGATCTCCGGCGGAGGTTCGGGCAATCCGAGGAGCGTCGCCGTTCCCGGACCCGTTGCCGGCGTCGGAATTCCCGCGCTCGTGGTCGTGGGTGGCTATGTCTGGCTGTCGAGGCGCAAGCAACGGGCCAAGGGCAGGTAAATGATAGCGACGCGGTCTGCGCATATGCGGTGAAGCATTGTCGACGGCTCACACAGCAGTTGAGGCAACGACCGGGGCCGTTCGCTCCAGCCGAATGGCTTGGCAATCGGTCGGCGCGTCGACGTCCTCGCGTTCGCTTTTCTTCGCGGCTCTCGTCGGCATAGGATTTGCCAACGGCGTCAGCGAGAAGATCCATCAATCGGTCAGCGAACTCGGGTTGCTGGACGCCTTGTTCAATACTTTCGATATCAGCCTAATAGTTTGGGGTTCGTGTTTCGCGGCGTTCGCAACGTTTGCCCGCGCGGCGTCGGACCAAGTTCGACGAAACGATATGCTTGTGGGCGGGCTCGCCGGCCTTTCGTTCCTGGCGCCGGTGCCTGCCCTGAGCTGGCTGGGCCTTTGTCTGATCGCGCTCTATCTCCATTCGACGGCGTCGGAGGCGATCATGCGCCGGGTTGCGGCGATCGTGTTTGCGATGACCCTTCCCTTGTTCTGGGCGCGTCTGCTCTTCGTTGCCTTCAGCGACACCGTCCTTGGCATAGACGCAAAACTGGCCGGTTGGCTGATCGGCACCACCCCGCAAGGCAATGTCGTGCCGCTCGCCAATGGCGCGGGGTCGATGTTCATCGCTCCCGGCTGTTCATCGGTTGCGAATCTTTCGCTCGCCATTCTGAGCGCCACGGTCTTCTTGAATTTGCGGGGAGGCCGCTGGTCGCCCGCGGCACTGGCCTGGACCGCGTCAAGCGCTATCGCCGTCGTCGTAATCAACGTCGTGCGGATCGGCCTTATCGGCATCTATCCCGCGCAATACGAGCTGATCCATGGCCCGGTCGGCGCCAGCATAACGAACTGGCTGGTTCTCGCGGTCGTCTTCGGCATCGGCTATCACAAAATTGGCCGAGATGCGGCTTAGTCTCGCCCTCCTCTTGCTTCTCGTCGTCAGCCTTGCCGGCAAGAGCATCAATTTTGCACGCGACGGCGAGATCGATGCCGACGACAGCGCTGCGATCACGGCGTATCTCGAGGCACGCGGGCTTGCCGTGCAACCCTTGGACCTGGCCAGCGCTCCCTTGTGGATCGTCGGAACTCGAGGCGACTGCCGGATGCGTGTCACCGACGTCGCGCCGGAGGGATGGTCACGCACGATCATCGCGGAGCAAACGGCGGGTGAAAATCTGACCTATGCCTTCGCCGGCGCATTCTTCGCGGAGCAGCCCGCATTCAGGACACAGCTCGAGAAGTATCGGCGGCGGCTGGTCCGCTACGCAGGGTTTCAGGCGCCTGAGTTGAAGATCCGCGCGATCGCGGTCGCGCCAGCCTGTCCGCCGGACCTTGTTCGCCCCGAAGACGCGGCGCTGCTGTCGCAGTGAAGCCGACGCGCAGGATGCACGCGCCGGCATCCACCCTCCCGCAGGAGACTGAAAAAACGGATTTTCACGCCGGCTACCGGGCCTGGCCAAAAAAAGCGCGCGCCATATCCGCATGTTGGCAGCAGGACTCAAGTCCAGCGCTTGCAATCGGATGAGCGCGCGTACCCGGATTTCACCCCAAAGCTCTGGAGCGTAGGTAGAACAGGCTAATCCATAGGGACTAGGGCGGGTCTAGGAAGGCTCAATTGACCGCAAAGTAGGTCTCCGCCAAAATTAAATCCACAAATCGAGCTTGGGTCACGTGCTGATGAGGGGAGCAGCGGCATTCAAATATAGATTGAGTGCGCAGCCATGTTCAGCGTGTTCTGTCTTTGACAGCGGCGCCGCAACATCATGACCATACTTCAGTAAGCTCACCGTAACCGTCGAAAGACAATTGACGCGCCGATTTCATCGGGCGCGGCGGAGGAGTCATGTACGTGTCTGCAGGGATAAGCCTGATGCCGGTTCTTGTTCCGGGCGGGTCCGTGGCCATCAGGGGCCGGACGAATCCCGCGGCTGGCGGCATTGCCGGCACGGCGGCGGGACCTTTGCTCGCGGACGTTGTGCGCTTGGCCGCGCCAGCCCTCGCCATTTTCGCCGTTTCCGACGGCGCAGCATCGACGGGCACGACCCTGCCGGCTGCACGGACCGGAGCTTCCGGATCGCGCCGCTCGATTAACCCTGCCCCGGCCCGCACGCCCGGCAACAAATCACTTCTGTGAGGATATCATGTCTGTCACTTTGAATCTGAATAACACGGGTGGCATCGGCTCGACCGCCTTCACCGAACAGACGCCGGTCGTTCTGTTTTCGACCGCGACGGTGGCGACAGCCAATTCCGACAGCGGAAACACCATCGACATCATTACCATCAGCCTTGGCGGAACCGTAACCGCCACACAAAGCCTGTCGTTGAACAGCGCGGCAACGACGGCGGCAACAGGGGCCGGAATAACGGTTTCGTACAATTCGAGCACGGGGGTGCTGACCCTATCGGGCACCAACAAAGCCACCACAACCTGGCAGAGCATCCTGCAGGGCGTGACCTACAACGACACAAGCAACTCGCCTGCCTCGCCTGGAAGCGTCTCGGTCGTTGCTACCAACAGCGGCACCGGTAACACCGGCACGGACACGCACAACATCACCGTCTCCGCGGTCAATGACGCGCCGACCGCCGCGATCACGCCGACAAGCTACGCGGCGACAGAACAGACCAGCCTCACCCTGCACGGGACCGGTCTTTCCATCAGCGACGCCGATGCCGGCACGGGGTCGATGACCGTGACGCTGTCAGTCGGCGCGGGCGCGCTCACCGTCACCGCTGGTACCACCGGTGCATCCGTCTCCAATTCGGGCACGTCTACCGTCACCATCACCGGCACGCTCACGCAGATCAACAATTTGCTCGCCGGAACCGGAGGCGCGACCGCGACCTACCTCAACAATTCGGACACGCCAGCCGCCTCGACCACGCTGACCCTGCAGGTCAGCGACAACGGCAATAGCGGAAGCGGCGGCACCTTGACCGCAAACGATACCGCCACGATCAACATTACGGCTGTGAACGACGCGCCGACCGCCGCGATCACGCCGACGACCTATGCGGCGACCGAGCAGACCAGCCTCACCCTGCACGGGACCGGCCTTTCCATTGCCGACGCCGACGCCGGCAGCAGTTCCATGACGGTTACCTTGTCCGTGGGGACCGGCACCCTCAATGTGACCGCAGGCACCACTGGCGCATCGGTCTCCAATTCGGGCTCCTCGTCGGTCACCATCACCGGCACGCTCACGCAGATCAACAACTTGCTCGCCGGCACGGGCGGCGCGACCGCAACCTACATCAACAGCTCGGATGCGCCCGCTGCCAGCACCGTTCTGACCCTGCTGGTCAGCGACAACGGCAACACCGGAAGCGGCGGAACCTTGACCGCCAGCGACACGGCCACGATCAACATCACGCCGGTCAATGACGCACCGGCGGCCGTAATCACACCGACAACCTATGCCGCGACCGAGCAAACCTCGCTCACCCTGCATGGAACCGGTCTTTCCATCAGCGATGCCGACGCCGGCACGGGCTCCATGACCGTGACGCTGTCCGTGGGCGCGGGCGCCCTCAACCTCACCGCAGGCACCACCGGCGCATCCGTCTCCAATTCAGGCACGTCGTCCGTCACCATCACCGGCACGCTCACGCAGATCAACAACCTCCTCGCCGGTACTGGCGGCGCGACCGCGACCTACCTCAACAATTCGGACACGCCGGCCGCCTCGACCACGCTGACGCTGCACGTCAATGACAATGGAAGCACCGGCGGTGTAGCTCTGACCGGCAGCGACACGGCCACCATCAACATCACCCCGGTCAACGACGCGCCGACAGCGGCACCCGTCGATCTCGGCGCCATCGCCGAGGACGGCAGTCGTGTGATCACGTCGGCCGAACTCTTGGCCGGCGTCTCCGACGTCGACGGACCCGCGGCAACCATCACCGGCGTCTCCATCCAGTCCGGCAACGGCTCGCTCGCCGACAATGGCGACGGCACCTGGACCTATACGCCGGCCGCCAATGACGACACATCGGTGACGTTCGGCTATACCGCCTCCGACGGCAGCCTCA
>NZ_JBEBMH010000027.1:0-84178 GCF_040081985.1 Mesorhizobium yinganensis
AAGTTCGACTGGATCGCCCCCGATCGGGCTGAGCAACCCCGACCAGCGGCGCCCGATCGGGCGCTCACGTTAGCGCCAGGAAGGTGGGTTCGCCGTCGATGCGACATTTCTACTTTGCAGAGATTGGACCGCCCTGCCCGACCAATGTCGCATTTCTAACTTGCTAAGCCTGTCGCTTCAGTAACTTGCCAGAACATTTGTTATTGCCGAGCGGATTCTACCTTGAACTGCGACTTTGCAGCGATATCAGCGGCTTCCCCTGAGCATCACTCCGGCAGACCGGCCTTGCGAAAGCCATCGACGAAATGCTCGAGCGTAGCGGCGTGGCGGAACGGCTCCGTCGCAGCCCAATGATTGATGGTGAAATCCGGGTTGCCGACGAGGAACAGTTCGCCCTCGGCGCGCGCCTCGTCGAGCCGGCCTAATTGCGCAAGGCTCGCCGCAAGGAAACGGCGCGAACTCGTTCTGTAGGTTTCGTCCCTGGTCAGTGTCTCGACAGCGGCCTCATATTCGGCGGCTGCGTATTGCGCCTGACCGAGCACCAGATGGTACCAGTTCGCCGGAAACGGGTTCAGCCGAAACGCCTTGCGGATATGCTCAAGACCCTCGTCTACGCGCCCGGCCAGGACCGTGACGTCTGACAACGCCGCCCAGGCGTCGGCCTCGTTGGGATCGATTTCGATCGCCTTGGCGAATTCCGCGTCCGCCTCGGCGAAGCTCCGCTCATAGGCAAGCAGGTATGCCAGCACCCAGCGGCAACCGGCATCGTCGGGATCGAGATCCACGCCTCTTCGCGCCAGTTCCAGGGCAATGCCGCGCGAAGAGTCCGTTGGTCCGCCGGAATGCACCCAACCCATCCAGTGGTTCATCGCTAGCCAGCGATAGGCCTCGGCGTAGTTCGGATCGAGCGAGACCGCGCGAGTCAGCATCAGATGCGCTTCGCGTGCGGCCTGCGGCGTATCATCCATCAGCCTGCGCGCCCGCACACAGAAGTCGTAGGCCTCGAGGTTGTTCGGCCGCTTGCGCGGCGATGCGCCGAGCCGGCCGAGCAGAGCATGCACGATCCTGGCCGTCACCTCGTCCTGAACCGCAAAAATGTCGCCCAGGCCGCGATCAAAACGGTCCGCCCAGAGATGCTCGCCGCTTGCCGCGTCGATGAGCTGGGCATTGATGCGCACCCGCCCGGCGGCGCGTCTCGCGCTGCCGGTCAGCAAGGTACGCACGCCGAGTTCCCCGGCAATTGTCCGTCCGTCAGCGACCTTGCCCTTGTAGGCAAAGGCCGAGTTGCGCGCGATGACGAACAGACCGGCGTTTCGCGACAAATCCGTGATCAGGTCTTCGGTCAACCCGTCCGCGAAGGATTCCTGCTCGGGATCGTTGCCGACACTGTCGAATGGTAGCACCGCTATCGACGGCCGTTCGGGCAGCGCCAAGGATCTGTGCTTGACGCCGCTCAGCTCTTGAACGCTCCCCGTGAAGCGATAGCCAACGCGGGGCACCGTGGCGATCCATCCGTCACCCCCCTCTCCGCCATCGCCGGTCACGCCGAGTAATTTCCTGAGCTGCGCGATCTGGACGGTGAGGTTGCCTTCCTCGACAGCCGTGTCCGGCCACGCCGCGTCCATCAATTCGGCCTTGCCCAAAATTTCGCCGGGCCGTCTGACCAGCGTCTCAAGCAGCCTGAGCCCGCGATAGCCCACGGAAACCGGAACATCGCCACGGAGCAGCGTGCCCGCTTCGGGATCGAGCACGAACGGACCAAAGGCAAAGCGCAATCCCTGCATGGCGCATCTATAGACCGTTTGGAGGTTTTTGGAACTTTTTGGGAAGGCTTAAGGACCACGCCGCCCGTATACCGCAGAATCCGTGCTCTTCAGGTCAAGGTTTCCTTGACGGCGAACGAACATGGAGACTGCCATGAACCAGACTCTCGCCCCTGCTTCGGCACCAAATCAGGTGCTTCGATCCACAGCATCGACCATTCCGGCGAACGCCTCGGGCGGATGGTGCAGTTTGGCGGCTCTCCACAGCAAAATAGCGGCCTGGGAAGAGCGGAAGCGCTTTCGCTGGCACCTTGCGCGAATGTCGAAGGACGATCCTCATTTGATCGACGATATCGGTCTGACAAGACAGCAGGTCGAGGCGGAGATCAAAAAGCCCTTCTGGCAAGCATAAGGCCAATATGCGCGGCGCCGATCATACGGCCGCGTGCTGCTCCGCCAGTGCTAACGTGACGAATGCGGCGGCGCGACGCATCGGAGGACTTGGCATGAGCCGTCGGACGCCGGAACGCTGCTCGCTCGTGCTATCGTCACGCCTTTGCAATCCTCGCCGCTGCCAACGTAGAGGTTGTAGATCGGAACGCTAGGCGTTTGCTTCGACTGGAAACGCAGGATTGCCGGACTGTCTCTCTTGAGCGCCGCCTGGATGTTTGCGCAGGACATCCGCTGCGTGTCGTAGCGCGACACGGCGCTAGCCGGTGACATCGCCAACAGCAACGACATCACCGCCAACATCATTCTTGTCATGGGAAGGCCTCGCGAATGCCCGCTAAATCACATCTAAGCCTCTGGTTGTCCCGTGCAAGTGTGTAGGCACGCGTTGTAGGCCGTCGTCGGATCACATACATGTCAACGGCGACGTCCCGGCCGGGTTCGCGCCCAGGGGGAAGTCTGCCTGTGGATAACCGGCGAAGCCGCTACCGCTGCCGGAGGCGCGAACCGGGCAAGCGGGCTAACATCGTTCCATGCTCCCTTCCCGCGATATTTCCCGCCTGATCGAAATCATGGCCGCGTTGCGCGCGCCCGTCGGCGGCTGCCCGTGGGACGTCGAGCAGGACTTCAAATCCATCGCGCCCTACACGATCGAGGAAGCCTATGAGGTGGCCGACGCCATCGCGCGTTCCGATCTCGATGATCTGCGCGAGGAGCTCGGCGATCTGCTTCTGCAGGTCGTCTACCACGCACGCATGGCGGAGGAAGCTGGCGAATTCTCCTTCGGCGACGTTGTCGAAGGCATCACAAAGAAAATGATCCGCCGCCATCCGCATGTGTTCGGCGACACCGAGGCCCGCAGCGCCGGGATGGCCAAGGGCATGTGGGAGAAGATCAAGGCCGAGGAGAAGGCCGAGAAGCGGGCGGCACGGCTGGCACGCGGGCTCGATCCCGAGGACAACGGAAAGGGATATCTCGATGGCGTCCCCCTCGCCTTTCCAGCACTTACCCGCGCGCTGAAGCTTCAGGAAAAGGCGGCGCGCGTCGGCTTCGACTGGGGCGATGCCACCCCAATCCTAGACAAGATCGAGGAAGAGATCGCCGAACTGCGCGTGGCAATCTCGGCCAGGGATCAGGCAGCCACCGAGGATGAGTTCGGCGACGTGCTATTCGCGCTGGTCAATTTCGCCCGGCATCTGAAAATCGATCCCGAGGCGGCGCTCAGCGGCACCAACGACAAGTTCCGCACCCGCTTCCATCTCGTTGAAGCCGCTTTGCGCGCCCAAGGCCGCTCGCTGCAGGATGCGACGCTGGAGGAGATGGAGGAAGAGTGGCAGCGGGCCAAAGCGGTTCGGTGAGGAGCGCTCCTTCCTCTCAGCGATGCAGAGGGGGAACTGGCTTTATCAGGCTTTGCCCTTCGCCTTCAGCCGGCTTTCAATTTCGTCGCGCGCCGCCTCGGTCGCCATCAGTTTGAAGGCGACACTGCCGTCTTCGTTGTCCTTGCGCGAGACGACGTCTCCGTTGCGATAAACCCAGTCGACCAGCCCAAGTTGCGCCGGAGCAAGCGTGATGTCCACCTGCGCCAGCACGCCGGAAAGTCTCTGCTCGATCAATGTCGACAGCGCCTCGATCCCCTCGCCCGTGACCGCAGAAATCGGCACCGGCGGGCTGTCCTCGTGCAGGTGGGCATCTTCCAGCAAACGCTGGCGCGTCGCTTGGTCGAGCAGGTCGATCTTGTTCCAGACTTCGATCACATGCGTCTCACCGGTGTCGACGCCGAGGTCGGCGAGGATGCGCTCGACATCCTCGGCCTGCGCCGCCGTATCGGGATCGGATATGTCGCGCAGATGCAGCACCAGATCAGCCTCGATCACCTCTTCCAGCGTCGCACGGAAGGCGGCCACCAGATGCGTCGGCAGGTCCGAAATGAAACCCACGGTGTCCGACAGGATAACCGGCGTACCGTGCGGCAGGCGCACGCGCCTGAGCGTCGGGTCCAGCGTGGCGAACAGCATATCCTCGGCCAGCACCTCAGCGCCAGTCAGCCGGTTGAACAGCGTCGATTTTCCCGCATTGGTGTAGCCGACGATGGCGACGACCGGGAAGGGCACCTTGCGGCGCTTCGCGCGGTGCAGGTCGCGGGTTCGGCGCACCTGCTCCAGTTCCCTTTTCAGCTTGATGATCTTGTCCTGCAGCGCGCGCCGGTCTGCCTCGATCTGCGTTTCGCCGGGGCCTCCCAGGAAACCCGCGCCGCCGCGCTGCCGTTCGAGGTGGGTCCAGCTACGGACCAGCCGCCCTTTCTGATAGGTCAGATGCGCCAGATCGACCTGCAGAGTGCCCTCCTTGGTGCGGGCACGGCGGCCGAAGATTTCGAGGATCAGCCCGGTGCGGTCGAGCACCTTCGCCTGCGTTTCCTTCTCCAGGTTCCGCTGTTGCACGGGCGTCAGCGGATGGTCGACAATCAGCAGGCCGGCATGCGTGTCCTTGACGATCGCCGCCAGTTCCTCGACCTTGCCGCTGCCGAACAGCGTCGCCGGGCGCGGCTCGTTGACGTTGACGGTAGCCGAATGGGTGATTTCGAGGTCGACAGCCGCAGCCAGCCCTACGGCCTCTTCGAGGCGGGCTTCGGCCGAGCGGCTCAGGCGCGGCCGACTGCGGTCGTCGTCGTCGCGGGCGGCAGGCAGGACGGGCACGACCACGACAGCGCGTTCGGTTGGTGCCTCTTGGGGGATGCCTCCCCGCTTCCCTTTTTCGGGCGTCCCGGCGCCCGCGGATATGTCACGTGTCAATCAGGAGCCTTGGTTGCCGTCTTCGGCATCGAACATCTGCACCGGCTGGCTGGGCATGATGGTGGAAATCGCATGTTTATAAACAAGCTGCGAATGACCATCCCGCCGCAGCAGAACACAGAAGTTGTCGAAGGAAGTAACGACCCCCGTCAATTTCACGCCATTGATCAGGAAGATCGTCAGGGGATTTTTGCTCTTGCGAACCGAATTCAGGAAGAGGTCCTGAAGATTCTGCGATCGTTCCGCCATCGTTTTGTTCTTTCGCCGGTCCCCTGGAATTGCAGGCCAGTGCGCCAAATTAATGAGCACGTGTCAAGCGCACAAATCCCGCCCTCGCCCTGTTACCAGACAAGTGCAATTAGGTTTGATTCATACATCAATGTGCCCGGTATCAGGCCGGGCGTTTTTCCGCAACGTCAAAAAAAGCCTCGCGCAGCGAAATTGCCATCGATCCCGGATGTCCGTTCGCAATCGGCTGGCCGTCGATCGCGACGACCGGCATGACCACGGTGGTCGCGGAAGTGATGAAGGCCTCGCGTGCCGCCTTGGCTTCTGCGACGCTGAAATAGCGTTCCTCGACCGTCAGGCCCAGCACCTTGGCGACGTCGAAAAGGGTGGTGCGGGTAATGCCGCGCAGGATGCCCTCGTCGGCCGGGCGCGTCACCAGCTTGCCGTCGGCCGTCACGATCCAGGCGTTCGACGACCCGCCCTCCTTGACGTTGCCGGAGGTATCCACGAACCACGCCTCTTGCGCGCCGGCCTCCTTGGCGCGCTGCTTGGCAAGAACGTTGGGCAGCAAGCCGACGGTCTTGATGTCGACGCGCTCCCAACGGTTTTCCGGAACGGTGATGACCTTGATGCCGGTCTCGGCGCGCTTGGCGTTGATGGCCGGATCCGCCTTCCTGGCGATGACCACGAGCGAGGGTCTGGTGTCCGCCGGGAAGACGAAGTCGCGGTTGGCGACGCCGCGCGTCACCTGCACATAGACCAGGCCGTTGGTTACCCGGTTGCGGCGGATCACCTCGCCTATGATGATCTCCAGCGCCGCGCGGCGCACGGGCCAGCCGATCGACAGTTCGCGCAGCGAACGCTCCAGGCGGTTGAGATGCCCGGCCATGTCCATGATATGACCGCGCGCCACTTCGCACACTTCGTAGACGCCATCGGCGAACTGATAGCCGCGATCCTCGACATGCACGCTGGCGTCGGCATGGGCGACGTAGCGCCCGTTCACATAGGCTATGCGCGGCATGCTTTTCTGTCCTTCCGGCACGTCGATCGACTGCTCCCCTTATCCGATTCAGCCGAGCCGGCAAAAGGCGGAGTTTGTGCTGGGGACAATGGGTTAGAGGTTCAGCTTCCGAAGAATTTGGTGGCGATCCTACAAAGGGGGATGTGCCCTTCCCGTCCTGCACATCACGAGCTGACTCAGAAGAACTCCAAACTCACCCGAAACATTTGTTCCACCTGCTTCACTGCCTTCTCAAGCGCGAAGATCACCACCCGGTCTTTTGCCTTGATACGCAGCGAGCCGCTGGGTTTCAGCACCACCCCGTCGCGATAGACCGCGCCTATGCGCATGCCGTCCGGCAGGTCGAGGTCACGCATCACCACGCCGACCAGCGGCGAGGTTTCCAGGGCTTCCGCCTCGATGACTTCCGCCGCACCGTGATGGAGGCTGTGGACGCCGCGGATGCGGCCGCGCCGAACATGCTGGAGCACGCGCGATATGGTCACCGAGCCCGGGTTCAACGTGGCGTCGATGCCGACCGTCTTGGTGATGTCGAGAAAACTCGGATTGTTGATCAGCGCCAGGTTCGACTTGCAGCCCAGCCGCTTGGCCATCACGCTGGAGAGGATATTGACCTGGTCGTTGTTGGTCAGCGCGACCATGAGTTCGGCTTCCTGGATGTCGGCCTCATGCAGCAGGCGCTGGTCCAGCGCGCTGCCGTGCAGCACCACGGTGCGGCGCAGAGAATCGGCCGCCGCGACCGCCCTGTCGCGACTGCTCTCGATGATCTTGATCTTGGTGCGGCCCTGCCGCTGCTCGATCTGGCGGGCGACATAGAGGCCGATATTGCCGCCGCCGGCAATCACGATCCGGGTCGCCTCCTGCTCCTCATGCCCGAACAGGCCGAGCGTGCGGCGGATCTGGTCACGGTTCGCCACGACATAGGTGAGGTCGCCGACCAGAAGCTGGTCGGCCGAGCGCGGAATGAACAGCCTTCCGGCGCGGTTGACGCCCACCACCGTCGCCGGCAGGTCGGGAAACAACTGGGAAAGCTGTGACAGCGGCGTGTTGATGACCGGGCAGTCCTCCAGGCATTCGATCGCGACCATGGCGATCTTGTCGTCGGCGAAACGCACCACGTCGGTCGCGCCGGGCAGTGCGATGCGCCGCATCACCATTTCGCCGACTTCGATCTCGGGCGAGATGATGACATCGATCGGCAGATGCTCGCGCGAGAACAGGTCCTGATAGTGCGGCTGCAGATAGGCTTGCGCGCGGATGCGGGCGATTTTCATCGGCACGTTGAACAGCGCATGCGCCACCTCGCAGGCGACGATGTTGACCTCGTCGTAGAGGGTGACCGCGATGATCATGTCGGCCTGCTGCGCGCCGGCCTTTTCCAGCACATCGGGATGCGCGCCATGGCCGACGAAGCCGCGCACATCCAGCGCGTCGCGCACCGTCTGGATCAGGTCCGGGGAGGTGTCGATGATCGACACGTCGTTCTTTTCGGCCGCCAGCCGCTCGGCGATGCCGTAGCCGACCTGCCCGGCCCCGCATATGATGACGCGCATTCAGACGCCGGGAAAACAGGAGGATGCGCGCAACTCAGACTCCTAGCGACTTCAGCTTGCGGTGCAGCGCCGAACGCTCCATGCCGATGAATTCGGCCGTGCGCGAGATATTGCCGCCGAAGCGGTTTATCTGGGCGATCAGATATTCCTTCTCGAACATCTCGCGCGCCTCGCGCAACGGCAGCGCCATGATGTGGTGATCGTTCTGGCTCGGCGCGCGCGGCATGACGTCGCCGATCTCCGAGGGCAGCAGGTCGGAGGTGATTGGCGCGTCCACGTCGTCGCCGCGCACCAAGATCATCAGCCGTTCGATATTGTTGCGGAGCTGCCGGACATTGCCCGGCCAGTTGTGCGCCTGCAGCACCGCCATCGCGTCGTCGGCGATGCGCCGCGGCTTGATGCCGGCGGTGCGCGCTACCTGCTTCATGAAATTATCGACCAGATACGGGATGTCCTCGCGCCGCTCCGCCAGACCTGGAACCAGAACCGGCACCACGGCCAGCCGATGGTAAAGATCCTCGCGGAAACGGCCCTCGGCGATCAGACCTTCGAGATTCTGTGCTGTCGACGATATAATACGCACGTCCACCCTGACCCGCTTGGTGCCCCCTACCCGCTCGAACTGCTGGTCGACCAGCACGCGCAGAATCTTGGCCTGCGTCTCGCGCGGCATGTCGGCAACCTCGTCGAGATAAAGGATGCCGCGATGCGCCTCCTCAAGCGCGCCGACCTTGCGTTCAGTACCGTTGGATTCCGTGCCGAACAGTTCGATCTCCATGCGTTCGGGCGTGATCGTCGCCGCGTTCAACGACACGAACGGCCCGGTCCTGCGCGCCGAAGCTGCGTGGATTGCACGCGCCACCTGCTCCTTGCCGGCGCCGGAGGGTCCCATGATCATGATACGGCTGTTGGTCGGTGCGACGCGCTCGATCGTCTGGCGCAATTGCGTCATGGCTGACGACATGCCGATCAGGTCGTGTGTGTCGCCACTGCGGTTCTTGAGTTCCGACACCTCGCGCTTGAGTTTCGAGGTCTCCAAAGCGCGCTCGGCGACCAGAATGAGGCGGTCGGACTTGAACGGTTTCTCAATGAAATCGTAGGCGCCACGCCGGATCGCCGAAACAGCGGTCTCGATGTTGCCGTGGCCGGAGATCATCACTACCGGCAGGTTGGGATGCAGTGTCTTGATCTCATCAAGCAGGGCCAGCCCATCCAGCCGCGACCCTTGCAGCCAGATATCGAGGAACACCAGGCGCGGCACGCGGTCGGCGATGGAGGCCAGCGCGCTGTCGGCGTTATGCGCCGTGCGGGTCTCATGGCCTTCGTCGCTCAGAATACCGGCAACCAATTCGCGAATGTCTTCTTCGTCGTCGACGACAAGGATATCAGACGCCATTTGCGACCTTTTCAGTTTCTCTTTGTGTTTGCGAAGGAGTCCCCTCCTCCTTCGCCTCCGCTTGTTCGGCGGAAGCCGGCAGGAAGATGCTCACCATCGCTCCCTTGCCGCCGTGGAAATCCACCGGGGCGTCATGCAGTTCCAGCCTGCCGCCATGGTCCTCGATGATCTTCTTGACGATGGCGAGGCCGAGCCCGGTGCCTTTCTCGCGCGTCGTCATGTAGGGCTCGAGCAGCCGCTGCCGGTTCTCGCGCGGCAATCCCTTGCCATTGTCCATCACGTCGACGCGGATGACGCCACTCTGCTGTTTTGCTACGATCCGGACGACGCCAGGCTCGCTGTCCTGCCTGTCAACCGCGTCGATGGCTTCCGTCGCGTTTTTGATCACGTTTCCGAATGCCTGCGCCAGCAGGCGGCTGTCGTATTTGCCCTTCAGCATCTCGCCGCCATAAGCCCGCTCGAAAGCGATGTCGGACCGGCTGACCTCGATGAGGAAAGACGCCTCGCGCAACGGTTCGCGCAGGTCGACGTCGCGGATCTCCGGCTTGGGCATACGGGCGAAGGACGAGAACTCATCGACCATGCGGCCGATATCGCCCACCTGCCGTATGATCGTGTCGGTGCACTGGTCAAAGATTTCGCGGTCCTCGGTAATCACCTTCCCGAAGCGCCTGCGGATGCGCTCGGCCGACAATTGGATCGGCGTCAGCGGGTTCTTGATCTCATGAGCGATGCGCCGGGCCACGTCCGCCCAGGCCGACGTCCGTTGCGCGGTGACAAGATCGGTGATGTCGTCGACCGTTACCACGAAGGACTGTTCGCCCGCGTCGCGGTCGCCGCGCTCCAGCGTGACCTGGACGTTGAACGTCCGCTCCGTGCCGGCGCGGAAGAAGGTCACCTGCTCGCGATAGACCGGCCGGCCGGAGCTGCGGCCGATCTCGAAAACCTTTCCCACATGCGGCAGCACCTTCGACAGGTTCTGGCCGACGCTGGCCGATGCCGAGATCGCCAGCATTGTCTCAGCCGAGCGGTTGACGATGGTTATCGTGCCGGTCGAGTCGACACCGATGACGCCGGCCGTCACACCCGCCAGCACTGCCTCGGAGAATCGTCGGCGCTCGTCGACGAGATCCTTGGCGGTCAGGATCTCGTTGCGCTGCGATTTAAGCTGGAGCAGCATTTTGTTGAACGTGTCGCTCAGCGACGCCAGGTCGCCATCGGACTGGCGCACCGGCACGGATACGTCCAGATTGCCGGTCGCCACCTCGTCGGCCGCGCCGATCAACTGGCGGATCGGCCGCACCAGTCGGTCGGCGACCGCTATGCCGGTCCAGATCGCCGCAAGCACGATAACCAGCGTAACGCCGAGATAGAGCAGCGCGAACGCGACTTGCGTCGTCCTGCGGTTAGACTCGAGTCCGCGATAGTCGGCCGTGTTGACGGTGACGATCTGCCGAGCCTTGATAACGTCGGGATCGACCAGCCGGATGGTGTATAGATAGGTGTCGTCGAACTCGCGCAGTTTTACCACGGCCCCAACGATGTTCTTGGTGCCCGGATCGATCAGCACGGGCTGCCCGCCGGCCGCATCCCCGAGCGTACCGGCGGGCGGCTCCGGCATCGTGAAATCGGCCGCAGTCTTTGCCTGCATGATGAACGATCCGTCCGGGCGGATCAGCGCGGCGTGCGCCAGCGCCCGGCCGACCGCCTGCTGGCTCAGGAAGTCGCGAAAGCCGGTTCGGTCGAGATTGTACAGTGTCCTGGCGTTGGCAAGGTCGTAGGCCATCGACAGGGTCGTGCCCTGAAGGTTGCGGGCGTTTTCGCGCACGTAGGCTTCGGCGATCGACAGCGACGAATTGACGATGGTCTTGGTGCGTATCTCGAACCAGCGGTCGAGGCCGACATCCAGCGTGATCGAGGCGAAAATGGCGACGATGATCGCGGGGATCGCCGCGACGATGGAAAACATGGCGACGATGCGCACATGCAGGCGTGCCGCCGCCTTTTCGTTCCTGCGTGCCGCGACGATGCGATGCACCTCCCGGCCGATCAGACCGATAAGGAAGATGATCATGACGGCGTTCACGCCGATGACGGTCGCGAGCGTGGTCGTGCTGTCCGGCGCGAACGGCGTTGCACCGACCAGCACTGCAAAGGATAGCGCGGCCGCGATTAACGCGCCGACCACGGCCACTATGCCGGTCAGCGCGAGCAGCCGCCGTCCCTCGAACGCTCTGGCATTCGGGAAAATGGGTGCTGGTGCGGTCGGTGCGTCGATAGCCATACTGCCTGCGTGATCCGGAACCTCCCGGATGTATGCAACGCATTGTGGCGATTATGCAACAAAACCCTGGTCGGAGGAAATACCTTCCCCAATATTCAGGGAAGGCGGAGCGGTGGGAAGCGCGGGCCGGGTGAGATCCCAGGCCAACTCCGGCAATGTCAGGTCTTCGCTGCCCGATACACGTTGACGCCGAGTTCCCGGATCTTCTTGCGCAGCGTATTGCGATTCAGGCCGAGCAAGTCCGCCGCCTTGATCTGGTTGCCGCGCGTCGCCGTCATCGAGGCCAGCACCAATGGGAACTCGACCTCCGCCAGAATGCGCTGATAAAGTCCCGACGGCGGGAGGTCGCCGCCGAAAGCCGCGAAATAACGTTGCAGATAGTGCTCGACCGCCTGCCCGATCGACAGATCGTCCGGCAGCAACCGGCCACCCGGCATCGACGGTTGTTCGCCGGTCTTCAGCTCCGACTCGATGATTTCAGCCGAAATCTCGTCCTGCGCGTAGAGCGCCGCCAGCCGCCGGATAAGGTTCTCAAGCTCCCGCACATTGCCGGGCCACGGGTAGCGTTTCATCAGTTCGATGCCGCCCGAGGAAATGCGCTTGGTCTGCAAACCCTCCTGCTCGCCCTGCTTGAAGAAGTGGCGGACGAGGTCCGGAATATCTTCCGCGCGCTCGCGTAGTGGCGGAAGGCGAAGCGGTACGACATTGATTCGATAGAATAAATCCTCGCGGAAAAGTCCTTGGTTGATGAGTGTGCGAAGATCCTTGTTGGTCGCCGCGACGATACGCACATCGGTCTTGATCGGGGTTCGACCGCCGACTGTCGTGTATTCGCCT
This sequence comes from Mesorhizobium yinganensis, assembly GCF_040081985.1. Taxonomy (NCBI): domain Bacteria; kingdom Pseudomonadati; phylum Pseudomonadota; class Alphaproteobacteria; order Hyphomicrobiales; family Phyllobacteriaceae; genus Mesorhizobium; species Mesorhizobium yinganensis. Next base: position 12,325 of record NZ_JBEBMH010000027.1, read on the forward strand.
TGCTGGAGAACACGCAGCAATCGCGTCTGTGCTTCCATCGGCATGTCGCCGATCTCGTCGAGAAAGAGCGTACCACCCTCGGCCTGCTCGAACCGTCCGGTCGATCGGTTCTGCGCGCCGGTGAAGGCGCCCTTCTCGTGGCCGAACAGTTCCGATTCGATCAGGTCGCGTGGGATCGCCGCCATGTTGATCGCCACGAACGGCCCGTTGCGGCGGCGCCCATATTCATGCAGTGCGCGCGCCACCAGTTCCTTGCCGGTGCCCGACTCGCCGGTGATCATCACCGTCAGATCGGTCTGCATCATGCGCGCCAGCATCCGGTAGATGTCCTGCATGGCCGGCGAGCGGCCGACCAGCGGCATCGAGTCGGGTGTTTCGTCATGCGCCGGCTCGCCCTTCGGTCTCCTCGGCTCCGACAGCGCGCGGTTGACGATGTTGAGCAGCTCGTTGAGGTCGAACGGTTTCGGCAGATATTCGTAGGCCCCGGTCTCGGAGGCGCGGATCGCCGTCATGAACGTGTTTTGCGCGCTCATCACGATGACCGGCAGTTCCGGCCGCGCCTTCTTGATTCTCGGCAGCATGTCGAAGGCATTTTCGTCCGGCATCACCACGTCGGTGATGACGATGTCGCCCTCGCCGGCAGCCACCCAGCGCCAAAGCGTCGCCGCGTTGGAGGTGACGCGCACCTCATGGCCGACGCGCGACAGGGCCTGGTTGAGAACGGTGCGGATGGCGGCGTCGTCATCCGCCACGAGGATGTTGCCGCGCGGCTTCATGTCACCTCTCATTGGGCGCTCCCATCTCCGGAAGGCGCTTCCTTCCAGGCGGGCATCAGGATGCGGAACGTCGTTCCCCGGACTGTCGAATCGCATTCGATGATGCCGCCATGCTCGCCGACGATCTTTGCGACCAGGGCGAGACCCAGCCCGGAGCCGTTGGGTTTCGTGGTGATAAAGGGGTCGAACAGGATCGGCAGCAGATCGTCCGGCACGCCCGGGCCGTTGTCATGCACGCAGAATTCCAGCGGCAGCGACACCCGATCCTGCGAGCCCGGAACGGTGACCCGGATGCCAGGGCGAAACGCCGTGGACAGGGTGATCTCGGCAGCCGGTGTATTGCCGGTCGCCTCGGCGGCATTCTTGATCAGGTTCAAAAACACCTGCACGAGCTGGTCGCGGTTTGCATAGACCGAAGGAAGCGATGGATCATAATCTTCGAAGATCTTGATCTTGCTGCCAAATCCGTTCCTGGCGATGGCCTTCACATGGTCGAGCACCACGTGGATGTTGACCGGATGGCGGTCGATCGGCCGTTCGTCGGAAAACACCTCCATACGGTCGACGAGCGAGACGATCCGGTCCGTCTCGTCCGTGATCAGCCGGGTCAGGGCCCGGTCGTCGTCCGAAACCACGGTCTCCAACAATTGTGCAGCGCCGCGAATACCTGACAGCGGGTTCTTGATCTCGTGTGCCAGCATGGCAGCGAGACCAGTCACCGAACGCGCGGCGCCGCGATGCGTCATCTGCCGGTCGATCTTGTCCGCCATCGAGCGTTCCTGGAACATGACGACCACCGAGCCCGGCAGTTCGGGAACCGGCGCGACATAGAGGTCGACCACCCGCTCGATCCCAAGTCGCGGCGAGGAGATGTCGACGCGATATTCGTTGACCGGCGCGGCGCGCTCGCGCACCTGATCGACCAGCGTCAGGATCGGGCTGCCGAACGGTACGAACTTCGCCAACGTGGCGCGCGCCAGCATCGCGGCGCTGGAGCGGAAAAAGTCCTCGGCATCCGCATTGGCGTAGACGATCAGACCGCTCGGACCGATCATGATCACTGGGCGGCGGATCGTGTTGAGAACGATCTGGGCGGCCGCGTCTGGCGGCGGTGAGGCAATGTTCATGCCGCGCTCCTAATCGCAGATGGTTCTTCGACGGCGGCAAAGACGCGGCGCAGGCTTTCGATCACCCTCGCAGGATCAACTGACCTCAGCACCTGCGCCCTCAAATCGGCGTCCGTGTGCGGCGCGTGGCGGTCGAGATACCAGCCCAGGTGTTTTCTTGCCTGGCGCAGGCCGCTTTCGATGCCGTAGAGCGACAGCATGTCCTCGTAGTGAGCCACTACATAGTCGGCGAGCGCCTCGTGCCGCGGCGGCTGAATGCCATCCGAAACCCCTGCTCCGGCTGCAATGGAGCCGGCGGTCCACGGCGCACCGTAGTTCGCCCGACCAACCATGACTGCGTCTGCGCGCGACTGCTCAAGCACAACTTCGGCATCTGCAACCGTGCCGATATCGCCATTCGCAACCACCGGGACCGACACCGCCTCCTTGACGCGCCGAATCGCACGCCAATCAGCCCTGCCCTCGTAGAACTGGCAGCGGGTGCGCCCATGGATGGTCACCATGCGCACGCCCGCGTTCTCCGCCCGACGCGCCAGCACCGGTGCGTTCAGCGCGCTCTCGTCCCAGCCGAGCCGCATCTTCACCGTCACCGGTACGCTGACCGCGCCTACCACCGCGTCGATCAGGGTCAATGCATGGTCGAGATCGCGCATAAGTGCCGAGCCTGCGTAGCCGCCGGTCACCTTCTTGGCCGGACAGCCCATGTTGATGTCGACGATGTCGGCGCCCTCGCCGGCCGCGATGCGCGCGCCTTCGGCCATGTGGGCGGCCTCCCGGCCCGCCAACTGCACCATGTGGACATCGAGCCCCGAATGGCGGATGCGCAGGTGCGAACCGGCACGGCCTTTCGCCAGTTCTTCACTGGCCACCATTTCGGACACGACCAGGCCCGCGCCATGTGCATGCGCACGCGACCGGAACGCCTGGTCGGTAATGCCCGACATCGGCGCCAGGAAGACCCGGTTGCGGATCGTCACATTGCCGACCGCCAGCGGCTGGATTAATCTTGAGACGTCAGTCATGCACAAAAACGAAGCAATTTTCTCGCATGCTCAATTCCTAGACAGAAACCTCTTGGACTGCAACCATCGCCAGGGTCGAAATTGTCGCGGCGCCCATGACGCCTTGCTTTGCAACTGAGGCAACCATGCGGCACGCAAACGGCGGCGATTTTTCCGACGGGACGAGCGGAGCGCACCCCGAAAAGAGCCCGAGGCCCACGCCTCTCATCTGAAATTTACCCCATAGATCCTCCGGGGCACGGGCTTTGCGAGAGGAGGCTGACAACCGGCGTCGTCGCATGGCAACGGCGTGTGTTGTCTCGTTTCAGGACAGCCGGAGTTCATATGCCCGCCCCACAAAAGACCATCGCCGATTTTCGTGTCACCGCCGCAGGCAGCCGATTCCCGGAAACGGACAGCCACATCCTGGCGCTCGCCAATGGACAGTTCGATATCGCCTGGACGCAGGACCGAACGGCGGACAATTTCTGGGATACGGACGTACGCATCGAACGGCTGAACGCCGACCTGAACGGGGCAATTCTGGCGAGAAGCGGCGCCGGCGGCCCTTATGACAGGGCGGAGGCCGACGCCTCCATGGCGACGCTCGGCGCCTTTCAGGTCGTAGCCTTCACCGATCGGGGAAGCCCCGGCACACCAGGCTCGATCCGGCTCAGCTTCTATGACGAGGCAGCGCTCAACGCGCCCTATTTCGCCGGCAAGTCCGTCGTCGTCGACTCCGGCGGCGATGCCATTCACCCACAGGTGGCGGCGCTGACGAACGGCAATCTCGCGGTCGTCTACTACGACGACATCGCGCATTCCGTGAAGGCGCGCGTCTTTGACCCGGCGCTCGACGCCTTCACCGGCGAAAGCGTCACGGTAAGCACTTGGAACACCATCTCAGGCGGACCCGATCTCGGCCTGACTGCGCTCTCGGGCGGCAACTTCGCGGTCACATGGCGCGACGGTTACGGAAGCGCACGCCTGCGTGTTCTCGACGGCCAGGGCAACCTGATGTCGAGCGACATCTATCTCTTCAGCGGCGTCGGCATGACCGCCGTTACAGAACTCGCCGGGGGCAACCTCGCCATGGCGATCGGTTCGGGCGGCCACATCGTTCTGAAGGTCTTCGATGTGGACGGCAGCCATGCCGGTGCGCCCGTGCAATTGTCGAACACGATCGTGGGCGTGGGCACCGCCGATCTCGCCATGACCGCGCTGGATGACGGGCGGGTGATGATCGTCTGGGCGCAAGGCGGCGAAATCCGCGGCAGCGTCATGAAAGCCGACGGAACAGCGGATGGCGGCGTGTTCGTCGTCGCCTCCGGCGCCGATCCGCTTTCCCGGCCCGACATCGAGACACTGGCGGACGGTCGCGTCGTCGTCAGTTACGACAAGGCCGGAACGTCGGGAGGCATCTTTGCGAGCGTTTTCGATCCGCGTGAAGCCGCCATCGACCTCATCGGGACAGACGCGGCGGACCAGTTCGTCGGAACAGGTTTCGATGACCGCTTCAATCTTGGCAGCGGCAATGACTGGGTGACGGCTGGCGCCGGCAACGACTGGATCTTTGGCGGGCAAGGCGCCGACACGATGATCGGCGGTGCCGGCAACGACTACTATTACGTCGACAACGTCAAGGACATCGTCACCGAGAAGTCCGGAGGGGGCGTCGACACCGTGCGTTCCACGGTTTCCTACACGCTCTCCGACAATGTCGAAAAGCTTGTCCTGGCAGGCTCGGCGGCCAAGGGCATCGGCAACGCACTCGCCAACACGCTCACCGGCACAGCCGGCAACAATCTGCTGGATGGCCTCGGTGACGCCGACAGAATGGCTGGGCTAGCAGGCAACGACACCTATTTCGTGGACAATGCCGGCGATGTCGTGGTGGAGAAACCGGGAGAAGGAACCGACACGGTCTTCTCGAGCATCAGCTACAGCCTCACCGCCAATGTCGAGAAGCTGACGCTGACGGGGGCGGCGGCAATCGACGCCACGGGCAATGACCTCCACAATGTGCTCACCGGCAACAGCGGCGCCAATCGGCTTATCGGCGGCGGAGGCGCCGACACGTTGACCGGCGGGCTGGGCGACGATGTCTATTTCGCCGCCGATTCTTCGGACACCATTATCGAGACCAAAGGCGGCGGCTTCGACACAGTCATCGTATTGTCAAACTACGCGCTCAATGCCGGAGCGGCGGTGGAACTGATCACCAACGTCTATGTCGGAAATCGCGTCGCCATTGATCTTACCGGCAACGAATTCGGCCAGGAGATCCAAGGCAGCGCCGGCACGAATGTGCTGGACGGCAAAGGCGGAAACGATGTGCTCACCGGCGGCGCGGGACGCGACTTCTTCGTCTTCTCGACCGCGTTGGGCGTGAGCAACGTCGACAGGTTAGCCGACTTCTCCCCGAGCGATGACACGATCCAGCTCGGCCGTGCCGTGTTCACTGCGTTGTCCATCGGCGCGGTCTCCGTGGACGCGTTCAAGGACATCGCCGACGGACCGAAGGACGCCAACGACCGCATCATCTACAATTCGGCGACCGGCATTCTTTATTACGATGCCGACGGTTCCGGTTCCGCCTATGGCAACGTCAAATTCGCGGTCCTGACCGGCGGGCCGGAACTGACCGCCGCGGATTTTGTGGTGATCTGATCGCATCACGGATGCGGAAGGCAAAATGACTTGCGCGACCAGGGAAACAACGGGCATCCATAGTGCCAATGCGAAGCCAGCAGGCAACTGACGAACAGGCCTGTTCAATCCGGCCACGACTTGCTCTATGCGTCTCGCATGGATGTCGCAGCAAAACCGGACAGCAAGGTCGGCGTCGTCATCGTCGCAGCAGGGCGTGGAGAACGCGCGGGGCTGGGCGACGGCCCGAAGCAATATCGCATAGTCGGGGGCAAAACGGTTATCCGCCGTTCGATCGAGGCTTTTGCCGCTCATCCGGCCATCGGCCCGATCGTCGCGGTTATCCACTCGGATGATCACGCGCTCTACGCCCAGGCGGCAGGCACGCTTGCCGGCAGGGTGAGGGTCGTCGAGGGTGGCGCGACGCGGCAGGATTCGGTCCGGCTCGGCCTTCAGGCGCTCCGTGAGGCCGCTCCCGCGAAGGTGCTTATCCATGACGCCGCCCGTCCCTTCGTCGAATCGGCACTTGTCGACCGCACCGTCGCTGCCATCGGCGAGCGCCAGGCCGCACTTCCGGCGCTCGCGGTCTCCGATACGCTGAAGCGCGGCGGCAACGACGGAACGGTTTCGGAGACGATCTCGCGCAACGGCCTCTACGCCGCGCAGACGCCGCAAGGATTTCCTTTCTGGCCGATATACGCAGCGCACATGAAGGCGCATCATGCCGGAAAAACCGATTTCACCGACGACGCCGCGATCGCCGAATGGACCGGAATACCGGTCAGACTCGTCGAGGGCTCGCCGGACAACATCAAACTCACCTGGGCGCGGGATATCGAGATGGCGGATCAGCGATTGTCGGGCGCACACTTCCCGGATGTGCGTACCGGCAACGGCTACGATGTGCATTCGTTCGAGGCAGGCGACCATGTCTGGCTGTGCGGCGTCAAAATCCCGCACGGGAAAAAGCTGTCCGGCCACTCCGACGCCGATGTCGGCCTGCATGCCCTGACCGATGCCCTGCTCGCCACGTGCGGCGCCGGCGACATCGGTACGCATTTTCCGCCCTCCGATCCGCAATGGAAGGGCGCGCGCTCCCGCATCTTCGCCGAACATGCGGCCTCTCTGGTGCGCGCAGCCGGCGGGCGCATCGCCAATGCCGATATCACCTTGATCTGCGAGGCGCCGCGCATCGGTCCGCACCGCGAGGCGATGACCGCTGCAATCTCAGAAATGCTCAGCATTGGGCCGGGCCGCGTCTCGGTCAAGGCCACTACAAACGAACGCCTGGGCTTCATCGGCCGCGAGGAAGGCATTGCGGCCATCGCCACCGCGACCGTCATCTATCCTGGAGAAGTGTCCGCATGACCGAGATCGCAGACCTTGCCAATCGCTTCCTGCAAGCCTGCGCGGCAAGGAAAGTCCTCTCCGCCACCGCCGAATCCTGCACCGGCGGCCTTATCATCGCGACGCTGACCGACATCCCCGGTTCGTCCTCGATGGTCGACCGCGGCTTCATCACCTATTCCAACGAAGCCAAGATGGAGATGCTCGGCGTCTCGAAAGCGACGCTCGACGCGCACGGTGCGGTATCGCGCCAGACAGTTCTGGAAATGGCCGCCGGCGCACTGAAAAATTCCCGCGCCGGCATAGCGCTCGCCGTCACCGGCATCGCCGGCCCGGACGGCGGGTCGGCTGAAAAACCGGTCGGCCTCGTTTGGTTCGGGCTCGCCATGACCGGGCACGAACCGATCGCCGAAAAGCGCATCTTCGAAAACAACGGCCGCGACTTCATCCGCCGGCAGACGGTAAAGGTCGCTCTGGAGATGGGGATCGCCGCGCTGGAGGGGTGAGGAAGCATTCAGCCAATAGGGCGAAGGCGCACATCGCCCTATGAGGTCGTCGGTCGCCTTGGCGAATAAGAGCAAACCCGAAGCGTCAGGCAGGCCGGAGCGCTGCTCCCGCGGGAGAGCCGTGGATAATGTCGGCACGCTTCTCGAAAGCTTCGGCGAACATGCGGAAGGCACGGTCGAACATCGAGCCCATCACCATGGCGAGCAACCGGCTCTTGAATTCGTAGTCGATGGAAAAATGGATGTCACACGCACCTAGCCCGGCCGACTCGAAGCGCCAGACATTGCTCAGATATTTGAACGGCCCGTCTATATATTGGACATCGATCCGGTTCTCCGCCGGCTTCAGGTGCACCTGGCTGGTGAAGGTCTCGCGGATCGCTTTGTAGCCGACGGTCATGTCTGCGACCAGTATGGTCTGGCCGTCGCGGTCTTTGCGCGAGCGAACAGAAAGCGCCTCGCAAAGCGGCAGGAATTCCGGGTATCTTTCGACATCGGCCACTAGCGCGAACATCGCTTCCGGCGCGTGCCGGACATGCCTTGTCGTTTCGAATTTCGGCATGAAATCCTGGCTCTAGACGGCTTTCTTCAACACGTCTTCGCGTGCCGCGCGCAGCCTGGCGAAATCCTCGCCGGCATGGTGCGACGAGCGGGTCAGCGGGCTCGACGCCATCACAAGGAAACCCTTGGAAAGCCCGATGGTTTCAAAGGACTTGAACTCCTCCGGCGTGACGAATTTCTTCACTGGATGGTGCTTCTTCGAAGGCTGCAGATACTGGCCGATGGTCATGAAATCGACGTCGGCAGAACGCAGGTCGTCCATTAGCGCCAGAACTTCATTCCGCTCTTCACCCAATCCGACCATGATGCCCGACTTGGTGAAGATCGACGGATCGAGTTCCTTGACCCTTTGCAGCAGCCGGATCGAATGGAAATACCGCGCGCCCGGCCTGACCGTCAGATAGTTCGACGGCACGGTTTCCAGGTTGTGGTTGAAGACGTCCGGCCTCGCGGCGACGACGATCTCCAGCGCGCCTTCCTTGCGCAGGAAATCAGGCGTCAGGATTTCTATGGTGGTTCCCGGGTTCAGCGCGCGAATGTTGCGGATCACCGCGGCGAAATGCCGGGCTCCGCCATCGTCCAGGTCGTCGCGGTCGACGGAAGTGATGACCACATGCTGCAATCCCATCTTGCGCACTGCGCGCGCCACGCTGCCCGGTTCGGTCGGGTCGAGCGGGCCTGGCTTTCCGGTCGCGACGTTGCAGAAGGCGCAGGCGCGCGTGCAAATCTCGCCCATGATCATGAAGGTCGCGTGCTTCTTGTCCCAGCACTCGCCGATGTTCGGACAGCCGGCCTCTTCGCACACGGTAACCAGATTATGCGAGCGCACGATTTCGCGGGTCTCGGCGTAACCCTTCGAATTCGGAGCCTTTACCCGGATCCAGTCGGGCTTGCGCGCCACTTCCTGATCGGGCCGATGCGCCTTCTCGGGATGCCGCGGCCGCGGGTTGGCTATCGTATCGACAAGTGTCACCATCGGGATTCGTCAGCCTTCGGCTTGCCTGGACGGGCGGGTCTGCGCTTCATTTAAGCCCTTCCATGCAAAAGAAAAAGGCCGGGCGGCGCAAACCATACCGGCCTTCCCAGCATAGCTGTTCGACAGGTTCAGCGGCGCACGAGACGCCCGACGAAGATCAGCAGGCAGGCGCCAATAAAACCGGTGATCAGGTAGGCAATCCAGCCCACCCCGAAGACACCGATGTTTAAAGCCGTGAGGATCGCATTGAGCACGATCGCCGACGATGCCCAGAATGATGTTCATGAAGATGCCCATGTTGCTCTTCATGAACATTTCCGCCAGCCACCCGGCCAAGCCACCGATAATGATGGCCGCGATCCAGCCGACACCATTGACATCCATGATTGCCCTCCTTCGCGTGGAAAATCAGCGACGACATAACGGTCAGTGCATCATTCGGTTCCGGCTGCGCAAACGTTACGCGTTCAGCGCCCGACCATACGCATCGAGCACGCTCTCCTTCATCATCTCCGACAGCGTCGGATGTGGGAAGATCGTGTGCATCAACTCCTCCTCGGTGGTTTCGAGGTTCATGGCGACGACAAAACCCTGAATGAGTTCCGTGACTTCCGCGCCGACCATATGGGCGCCGAGCAACTGGCCGGTCTTCTTGTCGAAAACGGTCTTGACCAGGCCCTGATCCTCACCCAACGCCACAGCCTTGCCGTTGGCGACGAATGGAAAGCGCCCGACGCGCACGTCATATCCGGCCTCCTTGGCCTTGGCTTCCGTCAGGCCCACCGAAGCCACCTGCGGGTTGCAGTATGTGCAGCCGGGGATTTTTAGCTTGTCCATCGGATGGACGTTCAGGCCGGCGATCTTCTCGACACAGACTACGCCCTCGTGCTCGGCCTTGTGGGCCAGCATCGGCGGGCCGGCCACGTCGCCGATGGCATAAATGCCGGGAACGTTGGTGCGCCCATAACCGTCGATGACGATGACGCCGCGTTCGGTCTTCACGCCGAGCGCCTCTAGGCCGATGTTTTCGATGTTCGCCTGAACGCCGACCGCCGAGATCAACCGGTCAGCGGTGATTTTTTGGGATTTGCCGTCCTTGGTCTCGACATGAGCGGTCACCGAATCCGCCGATTTCTCGACCTTCGTCACCTTGGCGTCGAGCAGGATCTTCATGCCCTGCTTGTCGAATTGTTTTTTCGCAAGCGCCGATATCTCTGCGTCCTCGACCGGCATGACCTGCGGCAGCAACTCAACCACAGTCACATCGACGCCCATGGTGCGGTAGAAGGACGCGAATTCGATGCCGATGGCGCCGGAACCCATGACCAGTAGCGATTTCGGCATCGAAGGCGGAACCATCGCCTCGAAATAGGTCCAGATCAGCTTTCCGTCCGGCTCGATGCCGGGCAGCGCGCGCGGCCGCGCACCGGTGGCGATGATGATGTGTTTTGCCTGATACGTCCCCTCGCCCAGCGTGTTTTTCGGGATCGGGCCGACCGGCTCCATCGGCTTCTTGCTGGTCTTCGAAACGACGATCTCGCCGGGTTTCGTCAGCTTCGCTTCGCCCCAGATCACGTCGACCTTGTTCTTCTTCATCAGGAAACCGACGCCGTTGTTCATGCGCTGAGCGATGCCGCGCGACCGGTCGACGATCGCCTTCAGATCGGGCGACACGTTGCCTTCCAGTTTCAGGCCGTAACTCTTCGCATGTTCGGCATAGTGAAAAATCTCGGCCGTGCGCAGCAGCGCCTTGGTCGGAATACAGCCCCAATTGGAGCAGATGCCCGCGAGATGCTCACGCTCGACGATCGCCGTCTTGAGCCCGAGTTGCGCCGCGCGGATGGCGGCGACATAGCCTCCGGGTCCGGAGCCGATGATGATTACGTCGTAGGATTGAGCCACGGGAAAATCCTTCCTAGATGCCCAAGGTCATTTTTGAGAGCGGCGCCAGTGCCTTGCCTATCGCGCGAGTGTTCTCCGCGTCGAGATGGACACCGTCGAGCGGCGTGGTTTTCGCGACCGTGCCGGCGTCGAAGAAACCGCAATCGATCTCCTTTGCCAGCGCCTCGTAATAGGTCGCGAGATGTCTCGACGCCTCGTTGCCGCCTGCGAAGGCCGAGGTGAACTCGACATTGTCGGTGCGGCTGACCTGCGGCGGCGAGACGATGATCAGTTTCGGCGGCGGCGCCGCCAATTGGTAGGGATGCGTGCGCACGATCTGCGCCAGCCGCGCCATCCCGTTCTTGGAAACGAATGCGTTGCCGTGGATCCACGGCTTCATGTCGTTGGCGCCGAGCATGATGATGACGAGGTCGAGTGGCGAATGCGTGCCAAGCACGCCGGGCAGCGTGCGCGCGCCGTTGCGGTCCTCGCCGGCGAGATGATCGTCGAAGGCCGTCGTGCGGCCGTTGAGACCGTCGGCGATGACATGCACCGACGGGCCGAGTTCGGCCTGAAGTACGGACGGCCAGCGGTCGGCTACCGGGTGCCGCGACGGCCCCTCGGCATTGTAGCCCCACGTCAGCGAATCGCCGTAGCAGAGGATGTTTTTCATAAAACCCTTCCGTTCCGTCCAAATCCACTACGTCGCGTGCCGACGCGCCAACGCAGAAACAACCAGTCGACCAGCACCATCGCAAGACCCGGAAGTACGAGGCCGGCAATGATCGGCAAGTCGGCCCTCAGTTTCGCCACCTCGCCAGCCACCGCCCAAACCTCGAATGCAAGCAAGGCCGCGGTCAGCACCGCAAGCATCGCCAGCAGCCATCTTCCCGCGCGGTCGATGCTCGATATGCTGTCGCCGACCAGTTGAGCCGACAGGAAAACCACCGCGAAGATGATTGCCAGCAACGGCACGGCGACGAGTACCAGGATATATTCCTCCCCCGCGCCGGTTGCGACTGCCAGCCATTGGGCAATGATCCCGCCGGCGAGCAGCGACAGGAAAAACGCCGTCAGCAAGATCAGGACAGCCCGCACGGCACCCGCCGGTCACGCGTTGCGCAGCCCGAGCGCCACGACCAGCAGGAAGACACCGTTGGACAAAAGCTCGATCGCAAGCAGGATTCCGAGCACGGCAGCCGCCGAATATGGAAAGTTGGACAGGATCATGAGGCCCAGGACGATCGAGATAACGCCGGACAGGGCGGCGAAAATCCATCCGGAAACCGGCCGCAGCGAAAAAGCGTACATAAGCTTCACCACGCCGAGCACCAGGAACAGGATCGCCACCAGCATGGTCAGCGATATCGCCCCAGCGGTCGGATTGGTGAGCAGGGACACGCCGACCGCCGCGGTGATGATGCCGAGCAGCAGCGACCACAGAAAACCTGTCCAACCCTTCGTGCTGAAGGCGTGGACGATCTGAAGCACGCCGAAGAGCAGAAAAGTCCAGCCGGCAAGAAAAACGGCGGCCATTGTGGCGGCAAACGGATTGGCGAGCGCCAATATGCCGCCGATCAGCGATATGATGCCAAGCAGCGCCAGCCAAATCCAGGAAGATCTCAGTTTTTGAACGTCCTCGCCAGTAGCCATGAAAGCCTCCCTCGATTGGCGACAAATTCTAAACCAGCATTCCGATCGGATTCTCGATATAGCGTTTGAACGCGCCGAGGAGTTCGGCACCGAGCGCGCCGTCGACGGCGCGGTGGTCGGTCGACAAGGTCACGGACATGACGGTCGCGATCTTGACTTCGCCGTTCTTCACAACCGGGCGCTGTTCGCCGGCTCCGACGGCCAGGATGGTGGCATGAGGCGGGTTGATGACGGCCGAAAAATCCTTGATCCCGAACATGCCGAGATTGGAAACAGCCGTGGTGCCGCCCTGATACTCCTCCGGCTTTAGTTTTCGCGACCGGGCGCGCGCGGCAAGGTCCTTCATCTCGTTGGCGATGACCGACAGTGTCTTCTGGTCGGCCTTGCGGATAATCGGCGTGATCAGGCCGCCGGGGATGGACACGGCGACGCCGACATCGGCGTGCTTGTGCTTCACCATCGCCGTATCGGTCCAAGACGCATTGGCGTCCGGCACATCCATCAGCGCCAGCGCCATCGCTTTGATCACCATGTCGTTGACGGAAAGCTTGTAGGCCGGCGCCTCGCCCTTGTCGGTCTTCTTCACGGGTGCCGCGGCATTGAGTTCGCCGCGTAGCTTCAGCAGCGCGTCAAGTTCGCAGTCCAGCGTGAGATAAAAATGCGGGATGGTGCTCTTTGCCTCGACCAGACGGCGCGCGATGGTCTTTCGCATGTTGTCGTGCGGCACGAGTTCATACGAGCCCTGCTCGAACAGCTTTAGCACCGCCTCGTCTGACATCGGTTTCGCAGCGGGAGCCGCGGCGGGTGCGGCTTTCGCCGCCGGCGCGGCAGTTTCGGCCACTGCTGCCGGCTTCGTCGCAGGCGCCTTCGCGCCACCGGCAATTGCGGCGTCCACATCCGCCTTGACGACACGGCCATGCGGCCCCGAGCCCTGGACTGATGTCACGTCGATACCGGCGTCCTTGGCGATGCGGCGCGCCAGGGGTGAGGCAAAGGTGCGGTCGCCGCTCGCATGGCCGTTCGTGGCTGGCGCAGCCGTTGCCGGACCTTCCGCCTTCACAGGCGGTTTGGCTTCCTCAGCCTTCGCGGGAGCCGCCGCTTTCGCTGGCTCGGCGGCAGGCGCCGGTTCCGCCTTGGGCGGGTCAGCCTTTGCCGGCGCCTCGCTACCCTTCGCAGCCGTGGCCGTATCCTCGCCCTCGCCCGCCAGCACGGCGATCAGCGCGTTGACCTTGACGCCCTCTGTGCCCGCCGCCACGACCAGCTTCGCGACCGTGCCCTCGTCTACTGCTTCCACCTCCATCGTCGCCTTGTCGGTCTCGATCTCGGCAATGACGTCACCGGGCGAAACCTTGTCGCCCTCCTTGACCAGCCATTTTGAAAGATTGCCCTCCTCCATCGTGGGCGACAGGGCCGGCATGGTGATGTTGATGGGCATGGTCAGCGGTCTCCGGCGTAATAAGACGTGGGGTCTTCATTCAGGCCAAGCGGTGGGTCGAGCGGCCAAAGGTCGGCGAGAGAGAAAGAAATGGCATTGAAGGGCGCGACCCGCACTTTGTCATCGGAGTTCCAGGCTCCGATTTTCGCCCAGCGTCCGTGATCAAGTTCGAATGCTTCAAGGATTTGCAGGCGCGGGTCGATCAGCCAGAAATAGGGGACATGCGCCTCTGCATAGATACGCATCTTGACGGTGCGGTCGCGCGTTTCGGTCGATCCCGAGAGAATCTCGCAAACCCAATCAGGCGAAACATCCGTGAAAGCGGTATTCGGAACGACCGGAAGTCGTTCGCGCCGCCAACCGGCGATATCGGGGACCAGCACATGGTCATGGAGGTGGAGTTCCGGCTCGATGACGAAAATCCACCCGCCCGGACCGCCCCTGCCCTTCTGGAATGGTCCAGCCAACTCATCGCCGAGGCTCGTTGCGGTCAAACCGTGTCTGATGGAAGGGCGGGGATGCGTCCGCAGCACCCCGTCGATGATCTCCGCAACCAGATGGGGCGGGACCGCTTCCAGATCAGCATATGTCGCGGGCTTCTTCGCGGATTCGGCCATGGCGGTCGGATGGTTCCGTTGGCGAGACAAATTCCCTTTCAACGATCGTAGCGGCGGACGAGGCATCCACCAACTCCGTCCTACCTATACGTCACCGCCTTCACCGCCGCGACCACCTCGCCGACATTGGGCAAGGCGAGCTTCTCAAGATTGGCCGCATATGGCATCGGCACGTCCTTGCCGGCAATCGTAATCACTGGCGCGTCGAGGAAGTCGAAGGCGCGCTGCGACACCTGGTTGGCGATGAAGTCACCCACCGAGGACTGCGGAAAACCTTCCTCGACCACGACCAGCCGGTTGGTCTTCTTGACCGAAGCGATCACCGTATCGAGGTCCATCGGCCGGATGGTCCTGAGGTCGATGATTTCGGCATCGATGCCGAGCTTGCCCAACTCCGCCTCGGCCTTGACCACAAGGGCCATGCCGATGCCGAAGGAGACGATGGAGACGTCCTTGCCCTGTTTATGGATGCGCGCCTTGCCGATCGGCAGCACGAAATCGTCCAGCTTCGGCACGTCGAAGGAGTGGCCGTAGAGGATCTCGTTTTCGAGGAAGATCACCGGGTTCGGGTCGCGTATCGCGGCCTTGAGCAGACCCTTGGCGTCGGCCGCCGAATACGGCATCACGACCTTGAGGCCGGGGACGTGACTGTACCAGGCGGCATAGTCCTGGCTGTGCTGGGCGGCGACGCGGGCAGCCGCACCGTTGGGGCCACGGAAGACGATCGGCGCGCCCATCTGGCCGCCGGACATATAGAGCGTCTTGGCGGCTGAGTTGATGATCTGGTCGATCGCCTGCATGGCGAAGTTGAAGGTCATGAATTCGACGATCGGCTTCAGCCCGGCCATCGCAGCACCTACGCCGACGCCGGCGAAACCGTGCTCGGTGATCGGCGTGTCGACCACGCGGCGCGGACCGAACTCCTGCAGCAGCCCCTGCGTGATCTTGTAGGCGCCCTGGTATTCGGCGACCTCCTCGCCCATGACGAAGACGTCCTCGTCGCGGCGCATCTCTTCCGCCATGGCGTCCCGCAGCGCCTCGCGCACGGTAGTCGAGACCATCTCGGTGCCGGCCGGAATGTCGGGATCGGCGGCGACTTCGGTCTTTGGCGCAGCGGCGACAGGCGCGGCGGCCTCGGTCCTTGCAGGCTCGCTCTTCGCTAGTGCTTCTTCAGCCTTTGCCGGCGCCGCCTTGAGTTCGGGCTTGGCCTCGCCAGCCTTGCTGACATCCTCACCGTCGACAGCCAACACGGCGATCGGCGTGTTGACCTTTACACCCTCGGTGCCGGCGGGGATCAGGATTTTTCCAAGAACACCCTCATCGACAGCCTCGACCTCCATGGTCGCCTTGTCGGTCTCGATCTCGGCGATCACGTCGCCCGCGACGATCTTGTCGCCCTCGTTTTTCAACCATTTGGACAGGTTGCCCTCTTCCATCGTCGGCGACAGGGCGGGCATCAAAATTTCGATCGGCATTATCCACCCTCCCTCAGTGTACGATGTCGGTCCAGAGCTCGGACGCATCCGGCTCGGGATCGGTCTGGGCAAAATCCGCCGCGTCGGCGACGATGTCGCGCACCTCCTTGTCGACCGCCTTGAGCTCGTCCTCCGTCGCCCACTTCTTGTCGATGACGCGCGCCTTGACCTGCTCGATCGGGTCGTGCTCGGAGCGCATCTTCTGCACCTCCTCCTTGGTCCGGTATTTCGCCGGGTCGGACATGGAGTGGCCGCGATAGCGGTAGGTCAGCATTTCCAGGATGATCGGGCCGTTGCCGGAGCGGCAGTGCTCCAGCGCCATCTCGCCGGCGGATTTCACCGCGCGCACGTCCATGCCGTCGACCTGGATGCCGGGAATGCGGAAGGAAGCGCCGCGCTGCGAGAAATCCGTCTCGGCGGAAGAACGCGCCACCGAGGTGCCCATCGCGTAGCGGTTGTTCTCGATGACATAGATGACAGGCAGCTTCCACAGCGACGCCATGTTGAAGCTCTCGTAGACCTGGCCCTGATTGGCGGCGCCGTCGCCGAAGAAGGTCAGCGACACATTCTTGTTGCCGCGATAACGGTTGGCGAAGGCAAGCCCGGTGCCGAGCGACACCTGGGCGCCGACGATGCCGTGGCCGCCATAAAAGTTCTTGTCTTTGGAGAACATGTGCATGGAGCCGCCCTTGCCCTTGGACAGGCCGCCCCGCCGTCCGGTCAGTTCGGCCATGACGCCGCGCGGCGAAAGCTCCATGGCGAGCATATGGCCATGGTCGCGATAGGCGGTGATCATCTGGTCGCCGTCGATCATCGCCAGCTTGAGGCCGGTGACGACGGCCTCCTGGCCGATATAGAGATGGCAGAAGCCGCCGATGAAACCCATCCCGTAAAGCTGCCCGGCCTTTTCCTCAAAACGCCGGATCAGCAGCATGCCGCGGTAGGCCGCGAGCTCCTGCTCTTTGCTGAAATCCGCCGGCTTCGGCGTTGTCGGAGTTGGCTGGGACTTCCCGTCCGCCTTCGATTTGGCGGACGATTTCCTGGCGGCCTGGGCCATGCAATCGCTCCCTAGATACTGTCTCTTGTCGGACATGCGGGAGCCCTTGCAGCTCCTACGTTGTTTGAGAGGCTAGCATGCGGAACGGCATTCGGCCATGCGAAAAAATGCATGGCTGACATGCAGCTAAGCGGTTAAAATCATTGCGGATAAGTAGGGTTAATCAGAATTCAGTTAATCCTGTCGACGGGCGAGACCATGATCGTTACTTCGTCGGCGTGCGAAAGATTCAGTGCCCGGCGCGCCTGCTCGTCCAGCATGTCCTTGTCGATTGTGCCGTCGTGCAGCATGCGGACCTTTCTTTCCAGGGCAATGCGCTGGCCGCGAACGTCATCAAGCGCCGCTTGGAGAACGGTGGCGCGGGCACGCAACTGGTCCTTGGAATTGATGCCGAATTCGCCGTGATAGACATGATAGCCGAAATAGGAAAGCACGGCGACCGACAGCGCCGGCACGATCAGTCGGCCGGTCCTGCGTGGGCGATGCTGGCGTGTCCACATGGTATGATTCCCTGACCGCTCCATCTCGCCCGAACTTGCTTAACGGGCGGTTACGCCCGCGGGTCGACCGACGCCGGAAACTGGATGGGGACGGCTGGCGCAATGCGCGCGACGCCGTCATAGGCCAACTGCGCTTTTTCGCCCTGAAGGGGTTGGCGAAACGACGCGCCTCTTCTATAGGCAGTCCGCTGCGAATCCCGTTTGGGAGGGTACGAATGACAGAATTTGACATCGCGATGCGAGGCCGCAAGGCCTAGGTCCTCGGCACCGGCCCGGAAGGCTATCGGTCTTTCCGGAGAAAACGGTGCTCGAAAAACGGACCGGATGCGGCCCGACCGCCACTTGGCTCCGGCCAGCTTCAAATTCACTTCGACCGCTTCAAGGGACGTCTGTCCCGCGTGGCATTCCGTTTCAGCTTTTTTGGGATCGGGCGCGACTTGCGTCCGGGTAAATCATGACTCGTTACCGCATCGATCTGCGCGGCGGTGCTTTCCGCGGCGTCTTCCGTTTCACCGGCGGCCACTGGTTCCGGCAGCCCCTCCGCTTGGCGACGATCCTGGTCGCCGTGCTGCTCGCCACGCTGGCCGACGTGTTGACGCCGCTCTACACCGGCCGGCTTGTCGATGCCGTGGCAAGCGGCGCGGCGGCGAACGAAGTCGCGTGGAACGCGGCCGTCGCCGCGTTCGCGATGCTGCTGGTGCTGGCGCTCGGCGCCATCGTGTTCCGCTACGTCGCGTTCATGGGCATCATCGACCTGACGCTGAAGATGATGGGCGACATCGCCGCCGACGCTTTCCACCGCGTGCAACGCTTCTCGACCGACTGGCATGCCAATAGCTTCGCCGGCTCGACGGTGCGGAAAGTGACGCGCGGCATGTGGGCGCTCGACCTGTTGAACGACACGATCCTGGTGGCGCTGTTCCCCTCGCTGGTGATGCTCGTCGGCTCGACCTTGCTGCTCGGCTGGTACTGGCCGGTGATGGGCGCCATCATCGCCGTCGGCTCGATCATCTACATCATGCTGACAGTCGCCTTGTCGCTGGGCTACGTTGCCCCGGCAGCCAGCCTCGCCAATAAATGGGACACGAAACTCGGCGGCGCGCTTGCGGACGCGGTGAGTTGCAACGCCGTAGTCAAGGGTTTCGGCGCCGAGGACCGCGAAGACCATCGGCTCGCGCACATCGTCGGCAAATGGCGGCACCGCACGCGCCGCACCTGGGTGCGCGGAACCTTGAACGGCACGGCGCAGGGCGCGACGCTGCTCATCCTGCGCGCAGCGGTGATCGGCTTCGCGCTCTATCTGTGGTCGGCCGGGCAAGCGAGCGCCGGCGATATCGCCTTCGTGCTCACCTCGTTCTTCGTGCTGCAGGGCTATCTGCGCGACGTCGGCATGCATGTCCGCAACGTGCAGCGCTCGGTCAACGACATGGAGGAACTGGTCGACATCCAGGCCCAGCCGCTCGGCATCGCCGACCATGCCGGCGCAAAACCGATCCGCATCACCAACGGCCGTATCGAATTCGAGAACGTCACCTTCCATTACGGCAACCACCGGCTCCCGCTCTACAAAAATTTTTCCGTGGAGATCGCTGCCGGCGAGCGCGTTGGGCTGGTCGGGCATTCTGGGTCGGGCAAGACGACCTTCGTCAAGCTGATCCAGCGGCTCTATGACCTGAACCAGGGTGCGATCCTGATCGACGGGCAGGACATTGCTGCGGTGACGCAGGCGTCGCTGCGCCAGCAGATTGCGATCGTCCAGCAGGAGCCGATCCTGTTCCACCGCTCGCTGGCGGAGAACATCGCCTATGCGCGCCCGAGTGCCAGTCAGGCCGAGATCGAGGAAGCGGCAAAACTTGCCAGTGCGCACGACTTCATCATGCGGCTGCCGAAGGGATACGGGACGCTGGTCGGCGAGCGAGGCGTAAAGCTGTCGGGCGGCGAGCGTCAGCGTGTCGCCATCGCTCGGGCGTTCCTGGCGGACGCCCCGATCCTGATCCTCGACGAGGCGACGTCCAGCCTCGATTCGGAATCGGAGGTGCTGATCCAGCAGGCGATGGAACGGCTGATGGTCGGGCGTACGACGCTGGTCATCGCCCACCGCCTGTCAACGGTGCGCGCGCTCGACCGGTTGCTTGTCTTCGACAGCGGCCGCATCGCCGAGGAAGGCAGCCACGACGCGCTGATCCGCCGCGACAGCGGCATCTATCGCCGGCTGTTCGAACGGCAGGCGCTGGAATTGACCAAAGGCTTGATCTGACAAACGAAAGGGGCCGTGCGTGCGCACGGCCCCTTGGTTCTATCGCTCGTTTGAGGGCTATACCTTCAGGATCGACCTGCCCGCATACTGTGCCTGCTGGCCGAGCTCCTCCTCGATACGGATGAGCTGGTTGTATTTCGCCGTACGGTCGGAACGCGCCAGCGAGCCGGTCTTGATCTGCCCGCAATTGGTCGCGACCGCGAGGTCGGCGATGGTCGAATCCTCGGTCTCGCCCGAGCGGTGCGACATGACGGCGGTGTAGCCCGCCTTGTGCGCGGTCTCGACGGCGTCGAGCGTCTCCGACAGCGAGCCGATCTGGTTGACCTTGACCAGGATCGAATTGGCTACGCCCATCTTGATGCCGTCGCGCAGCCGCGCCGTGTTAGTGACGAACAGGTCGTCGCCGACGAGCTGCGTCTTCTTGCCGATCAGGTCGGTCAGGATCTTCCAGCCTTCCCAGTCGTCCTCCGCCAGGCCGTCCTCGATCGAGATGATCGGATAGTCGGCAGCGAGCTTTGCCAGATATTTCGCCTGGGTCTTCGGATCGCGCGTCTTGCGCTCGCCTTCATAAACGTAGTTGCCGTCCTTGAAGAATTCGGTGGCGGCGCAATCCAGCGCCAGCGCCACATCCTCGCCCGGCTTGAAGCCGGCCTTCTCGATCGAACCCATGACGAAATCGAGCGCGGCCTGCGCACTCTTCAAATTCGGGGCGAAGCCGCCCTCGTCGCCGACATTGGTGTTGTGGCCGGCTTCCTTCAGGCCCTTCTTCAGCGTGTGGAAGATTTCCGAGCCCCAGCGCACGGCGTCGCGGAGCGTCGGCGCGCCGATCGGCATGATCATGAATTCCTGAAAATCGATCGGATTGTCGGCATGCGCGCCGCCGTTGATGATGTTCATCATCGGAACGGGCAGCACATGAGCATTGGGTCCGCCGACGTAGCGGTAGACCGGCAGACCGGAGCTTTCGGCCGCGGCCTTGGCGACGGCCAGCGACACGCCGAGGATCGCGTTGGCGCCGAGGCGCGACTTATTCGGCGTACCATCAAGTTCGATCATGATCTTGTCGATGGCAATCTGGTTCTCGGCATCGAGGCCGCCCACCGCCTCGAAAATCTCGCCATTGACGGCCTCGACGGCGCGCTCGACGCCCTTGCCGAGATAGCGCGAACCGCCGTCGCGCAGTTCGACCGCCTCATGCGCGCCGGTGGAGGCGCCGGATGGCACGGCGGCGCGGCCCATCGATCCGTCTTCCAGCACGACGTCGACCTCGACTGTCGGGTTGCCGCGGCTGTCGAGAATCTCGCGGCCGATGATGTCGACGATGGCGGTCATGAAACGCTCCGGATTGGATCGATCGAATTTTCGAGCCCGTCTTAGCCAAAGCACGGCAAAAGGCAATGTGGAACGACCGGGGACAGTTTACTTTCTTTCGGCAGAAAAGCTGCGGCAGTTCAGAATGTGTGCGGGCCGAAAAAAGGTAAACTGTCCCCTGCATCTCACGCCGCCGGCTTCACCGTCGCCTGGAATTTCGACATGAGATATGGCCCCGAAAGCACGGGCTCGTAGCGCGGCCTTTCACCCGAAGCCAAGCAGGACGGGATACAGGCGATTTCCTGGTGCCAGTTGGGTTGATGGAAGAAGGCGAGCGATTGCCGCCGCGCAGCGCTTCCGTCGGCGTTGACGACGCGATGCAGGGTCGAAACCCAGCGGTCGTTGGTCCAGCGGGCCATGAGGTCGCCGATGTTGATGACGAAGGCTCCGTCGACGGGAGGCACCTCGCGCCATAGCCCTTCCGGGGTGAATATCTGCAGGCCCGACGAACCGGGCTGAGGCAGAAGGATGGTCAGGCTGCCGTAATCCGTATGGGCGCCGGCGCGCAGTTGCCCAGGTATTGGCGGCGTGGTCGTCTCGGGATAGTTCAACGCACGCAACGCGCTGATCGGACGGTCTATGGTCTTGTCGAAGAAAGATTCAGGAAGGTCGAGAGCCACCGCGAAGACGCGCATGATGCGGGCGGCGAGATCCTCCATGGCACGGTAGTAGGCTTTCCAAGCTTCGACGAAGCCGTCAGGCTTTCGCGGCCAGATGGTGTCGGCGTAGCAGAAGGCAAGCGCCTGCGGGTCGGTGAGGCCTTCCGGCACGGCGAGCGGGCCGCCGTTGAAACTTTCCTTGAGATCGGGCGGTGTGTCCTCGCCCTTCGATTTTGCCAACGCCTCGGCGCCTGGCCCGAGATAGCCGTAGGGGTAGCCGGGGAAAGGCGCCCTCACCTGCTCCTTGTCCGCAATGGAAAGGTCGAAGAAGTCGTGCGCCTTCGACCAGACGGTATCGATGGTTGGGTGAGATACGCCGTGGCCGCTGATCGCCAGGAAACCGGTGGTGCGGCAGATGGCGTCGACCTCCGCGCCCAATGCCTTGCGGTCGGCCAGGCCGGCGGCCTCGAAACGGGAGAGATCGAAAATGGGAAATGGAGCGGACATGTCTTACCTCGGTTTGCAGACGAGGATACTTGATGCCGCGTCAGCGGGGATAGGCCAGCCGAAATTTGTCGGACGGTCGAAAGAAAACGGCCCCGCTTGCGCGAGGCCGTCCGCCGCATCTCCCTCCGGATCGGTCAATGCCAGTAAGGATCGACCTTGTAATATTCGAAGGCGGCATCGCGCGCCTTCTCTCCGTCGGCGCCGGTCAGGGCGTTGATGGAATCGGCCGGCGCGGCCTTCAACTGATCCTTGGTGAACGGCACGACATAACCGCCGCGGCTGGGCTCATAGTCCAGAACCGACCATGGAACCGCGTGATACTTCTCGCCCATGCCCAGGAACCCGCCGAAGCCGATGACGGCGAACATGATGCCGTTCGACGTCTTGTCGAGCATCACGTCCTCGATCGTGCCGATGCTTTCGCCCGCCGTGTTGTAGACGGAAGTGCCGATGACGCGCGAAGCGGGAATGGCGTCGGTATGGCCGGTGTAGGTGGTCATGAAAAATCTCCTCGTGGCTGGAATTGCTGCGAGGAAAATGGCTGGCGGCGGCGAAGGTTCCGGCCTTGCAGCGCCGCAGGGACAATTTGAGGGATGTCGATCAAAGGCCCTTGGCCACCCGGTCGAAAGCGATCAGCCGCTCGATCAATCCCGGAAGGGCTTTCAGCGGCACCATGTTCGGCCCGTCCGACGGGGCGTTATCCGGATCCTGGTGGGTCTCGATGAACACGCCGGCGACGCCTACCGCAACGGCGGCGCGGGCAAGTGTCTCGACGAAACGCCGGTCGCCGCCTGAGGAACCGCCCTGCCCGCCCGGCTGCTGCACCGAATGGGTGGCGTCGAAGATCACCGGCGCGCCGATCTCGGCCATGATCGGCAGGGCGCGCATGTCGGAGACCAGCGTGTTGTAACCGAAGGAGGCGCCGCGCTCCGTGACCAGCACGTTTGCGTTGCCCGAACCGGTGACCTTGGCGACGACGTTCTTCATGTCCCAGGGGGCGAGGAACTGACCCTTCTTCACGTTGACCACCTTGCCGGTGTTGGCGGCGGCGATCAGCAGGTCGGTCTGCCGCGACAGGAAGGCCGGTATCTGCAGGATGTCCACATGCGGCGCAACCACGGCGCACTGCTCTTCAGTGTGGACGTCCGTGAGGATGGGCAGGCCGAACTCCTTGCGCAAATCGTCGAAGACCGGCATCGCAGTTTCCAGCCCGGCGCCGCGCGTGCCCGACAGCGAGGTGCGGTTGGCCTTGTCGTAGCTGGTCTTGTAGACGAGGCCGATGCCGAGCCCGGCGCAAATCTCCTTAAGCGCGCCCGCCATGTCGAAAGCGTGCTGCCTGCTCTCCAACTGGCACGGCCCGGCGATGAGCGCGAGCGGCGATGCGTTGTCGAAGGTCACATTGCCGGCGGCGACGATCGGGTTGGGAGCGGTCATGATTTCTCCTCGAAGATAAAGGCGGCGCCCTGCCCCGGCGCGGGCGGGACGACAAGCCGGCCCTCTCTTGTCTCGTGGGCGATATCGGCTGCGCGGAGCAACGATCCGACCGCGGCGATGTCCCTCGCGGAAAAACGGATGGCGCGGGCGCGCAATGCGGCATCGCTGGTCGGCTCGAGCCCGGTGCGGGCGACGAATTCGTCATCGTCTAAAATGTCGAAGAGCGTGTTGCCGGCCGATATGCGGACGTGCCTGTCGTTTCCGGGTTCGCCGGTGACAGCGCCGGAGGCCGTGCGAATGATGGCGGACAGTTTGGCGGGATCGCGCGCGGAAAACACGACGCCGGTTATGCCGGTCACGCCATTGGTATGCGCTTGCAAGGCACTGCGATCGATGGTGGGGACGTTCACGCGCTGACAGGTGAAGAAGAACACATCGGGCGCATGGCTGTCGGCGGCGAAGGCCAGCCGGAATGAGGCTGTGCCGGAGTTGCCGTCCGCATCGGTAAAGCCGCGCGAGAAATCGAGGATATCGCCGGCCGAGACGCCCTTGCCGACAAACGCTTCGTGATCCGCGCTGGCGTCGTCGGTGCCGAAGACCAGCGCCGAAAACCCTTCATCGCCAAGGCGCTGGCGATAGGCGGCGTCGCGGGCAACGAAGACGTTGCCGGAACGCGCCGCGTCGCCTGCCCGCCGTTCGTCCGCCACGGCAAGCGGCTCGAGATAGGTTCCGTCGGCGAAGAAGACGCAGGCGTTCGCTGTTCCGAAGGGATGGATGCCGACCGGCGCGACGGTGAAGCCGAGCGCGAACAGGCGCGCCCGCGCCGTGTCCAGCGAAGCGGTCGGCAGCACCAGATGGTCGAGCGGGCGCGGTGAGGCGGTCATGGGGCCGGCATGTGCCTCATTCCGGGTTCTGCCGCAAGGGCGGCAGAGAATCCCGGGTTCAACGAACAGGCCGACCTGGAGATCAGTGCTCCAGCGGTCCCAGAATCTTTTTCCAGGCGTCGATGCCGCCTTCGATATGACGGGCCGAGCCGATGCCGGCCTCCTGGGCCGCATTGACGGCCATGGCGGAGCGCTCGCCGAAGGCACAGAAGAAGACGAGTTGCTTGACGGAACCCAGTTCATGCAGGACGCCGCCGGCGCGCACATTTTCCTCAAGCGTCCCGTAGGGCACGTGCAGCGCGCCGGGGATGGCGCCGTGGCGTTCGCGTTCGCCGCGCTCGCGCAGGTCCACCAGCGCGACATCGGGCCGCCCGAGCAGCGGCAGCGCATCACGCGCCGGGATCGCCCATCCGTGCGCGGCGATCGCTGCCTGAGACATGCCGATATGCATGTTGGCCGGCACGGCGACATCCATCATCTTCGGATTGGGCAGGTTGAGGTTGTTCATAAGGTTTATGTAGGCGTCGACCGAGGGAACCTGGAGGCGCGGATTGCTGCGGCGTTCCTCGCCGATGGTGCTCACCGTGTCGCCCTTGTAGTCGTGGGCGGGAAACACCAGCGTCTCGTCCGGCAGCTTCAGCAGGCGTCCGAAGATCGATTCGTACTGGGCGCGCGGGTCGCCATTCTGGAAATCGGTGCGGCCGGTGCCGCGGATGAGAAGCGTGTCGCCGGTGAAGACCCGGTCGTCCATGACGAAGGAATAGGAATCGTCGGTGTGGCCGGGCGTGTAGATCACGTCCATGCCGATGCCCTCGATGCCGAGCCGATCGCCGTCCGCGAGGCGGATCGACACCACGTCGGCCTTGGTCTGCTCGCCCATGGCGGTGACGCAATGGGTGCGGTCGCGCAGCGCGGCGAGCCCCGTCACATGGTCCGCGTGAAGATGCGTGTCGACCGCCTTGACCAGGCGCAGGTCGAGTTCATTGAGAAGCTGGATGTAGCGGTCGACTTTTTCCAGCACGGGATCGATGATCAGCGCTTCGGCCCCGCGCCGGCTGGCGATGAGGTAGCTGTAGGTGCTCGACGTGCTGTCGAAAAGCTGGCGGAAAATCATGATGATATCTCCGGAAGTTCAACGCCGGCACGAACGCGCCGGCGTTGAGCCGTGCAGTCGCTATTTCGGCTGCGGCACGATGCGGATGTAGGGTTTCGGCGCCTTCCAGCCTTCCGGATATTGCTTCTTGGCATCGTCGTCGGAGACCGAGCCGAGGATGATGACGTCCTCGCCCTGCTTCCAGTCGACCGGCGTTGCCACTTTATGCTTCGCGGTGAGCTGCATCGAATCGATGACGCGCAGGATCTCGTGGAAGTTGCGGCCGGTGCTCATCGGATAGACCAGGACCAGCTTGATCTTCTTGTCCGGCCCGATGACGAAGACCGTGCGCACCGTGGCGTTGTCGGCAGCGGTGCGGCCCTCGGAGGTTTCGCCGGCGCTGTCCGGCAGCATGCCGTAGAGCTTTGAGATTTTAAGCTCGGTGTCACCGATCATCGGATAGTTCGGCGCGGTGCCCTGCGTCTCGGCGATGTCGGCCGACCAGCGCGTATGGTTTTCCACCGGGTCGACGCTGAGGCCGATGAGTTTCACGCCGCGCTTGTCGAATTCCGGCTTGAGCGCCGCCATGCGGCCGAGTTCGGTGGTGCAGACCGGGGTAAAGTCCTTGGGGTGCGAGAAAAGCACCGCCCAGCTATCGCCCAGCCAGTCGTGGAAACGGATGCGCCCTTCGGTCGTGTTCGCCTCGAAATCCGGCGCGGTGCTGTTAATCGTCAAAGTCATGTTTGGCCCTCCTTGTTCGATACCACGCGGGGTGGTTTTGACCGGGTGTACAGGCCACCTGCCCGTCGTGCCTTGTACGAATAAGATCCCGTCGGTGCGGTCGCCATCCGGCGGCAGTCCGAGACCGGCACGGTACTCCGCCGCCAGGGCGCAGGCAACGGGTGACGACGTCCGCAGTGACGCACCACCGCCACGGTGTTGGCAGGCCGGGTAGACATGGCATCCGGCATTTTGTCGCTCCGTCGCCGAGCGGGCCGGTCTCGCGGACGGAAGGGCAAGGTCCTGACAGCACCGATCGACGCCAGGCCGCGAAACTTTTCGCGCTGGCCGTCGATACCTGCGATCGGCGTCCGGGTCGGCCCGGTCATGACGTGTCGTGGTTGTCCAGGGCGTAGACGGCCAACGCATGGGCATGGGCAAGAATCTCGTCGACCTCGCGGATTTTTCGCGGATGGGTCGCGCCCGGCTCGTAGTGCGACAGCCGGCCGCCGGGCGGGCGTCCGCGCCGCAGCGGCGAGAGGCGCCGGCGGGAGATGGCGCCGTCCCGCGCGATTGCGGCGTCGCGCCGGGCGCGCCAGCGGGCGAAGCGCTTTGCCTGTCCCGGCAGGTCGTCGAGCGCGGCGCCGAGGGCGGCAAGGCGCTGGCTGAGACGGGCGGCGTCGATCGGATCGTCCGGCGACGGAGGGGGAGGCAGGGGTCGGTACGTCGCGTTGAAGTCGAGGCCCAGGATGCGCGGGGCGGCGTGGGCGGGCACAGCGCGGCGCGGGACGCGGAACGGTCGCCGCGGCGGATCGAGCAGCGACAGCGAGAGGGTGCGCGGGGTTGGCTTGGGACGTTTCTTCGGTCCCTTTGGCAGAAAGGCGCGGGGACCTCGCAAGGTCGCGGGCTTTGGCTTGCGCGGGCGCGCCGGCGGCAGGGTTACCACGATCCCGCGCGCCGCCGCGATGATCAACCGCCGCGCCGCTGTTTCGGCCGGACGCAGCAGCCGCAGGATGGCGAGGTAGAGAGCGCGGGGAAGGGTAAGTGCCGGGGACAGTTTACTTTTTTCCACCCGAGCCAGTCTTGAAGCGGCCGCGCCTTTCCGCGGAAAGAAAGTAAACTGTCCCCCAGCGCCGACGCCCCCAGCGCCCGTACTCCCAGCGCCAACGCCCCCATCGCTAAGGCCCTCAGTGCCCGGTCTCGCCACGCCCATCTCGGCCATGGCGACGAGCATGACGAGGATGCGTTTCAGCGCCTCAAGGTTTCGCTGGATTGCCGCTGTCCCGTCCATTCCGCCCTCCTCCTTTTGCCGCCTCGGACACCCCGCTTGATCGGCGTTTCGGCGGGACAAAACGGCCCCAAGAATGAGGCGGGTTTTGCCCAGGGGGATGAAAATCATGTCCGGCGGCGCTCGATCCGCAGTGCGAGAGAAAGCAGGATGAGCAAGAACAATGGCTTGCAGACTCTAGGCCACGAAAATCTGCGTCGGCGGCGCGTTATCCATCCCCCGTTTTCAGCATGTCTTTGTCGAGCGCCGGAGTGTTTCGTCACCGTTACGGCATGGATCCTAGAGTCTCCGCGACGGACTTCGGCCTGCTGCGCTCTAGGATGACGAACCGTTGACCGGCGGAATCAACTGACAACGTTGTTTCCCGGCAAGGGCAGGTCTCGAAAAGTCCCGGCGCGCGCAATGAGGTTGTAGATTCCTTCCCACTCCGGCGGCTCCGGATTTGCACGGGCAAAAGCGGCCTGCTCGTCGCGCGGGAGGACTGCGAAGGCGAATACAAATTCCTCCCAGACTTTGTTCATGCCGAACACAGGAGCATTGCGTGGAAGCTGGGAAAAATCACCGTCTACATTGTCGAAAATCTTGGCTAGCTCGCGGCTACGAAACGATCCGTCGATGTAATCGTGCGGACCGATGCCGGGCATGTAAACCCAAGGCAGCGGCATCAGACCGTCACCCCGATTTGAGATCGACGACAGAACATTCTCCCAACCTGCCGGAGGGCGGAAAGCGAACTGCATAGCCGTCCCGGAATGCCGTCGCGCAACTTCCGAACCATGCACAAAACAGGCCGATATACCACTCGCCGTACCCCATGCGCCAGCCGATGCTGTATCGCTCGATGTGTGGGCACTCTATCCAGGGCGGCGCCATCTCCTCCAAGAATCAAACCAGCCGGCTCTGCTCCACGGCAGCTCCGATAAAACTCGCGAACAGCGGGTGCGGGTCGAGCGGGCGGCTTTTCAGCTCGGGATGGTATTGCACGCCGATGAACCAGGGATGGTCAGGATATTCGACCGTCTCGGGCAACACGCCGTCGGGCGACATGCCGGCGAAGACCAGGCCGCAGTCCTCCAGCCGCTGCTTGTAGTCGATGTTGACTTCGTAGCGGTGGCGGTGGCGCTCGGAAATCTGGGTGTCGCCGTAGATCTCGGCGATCTTCGAATTCTGCGCGAGCCGCGCCTCGTAGGCGCCGAGCCGCATGGTGCCGCCGAGGTCGCCCGCTTCGCGGCGTTTTTCCAGCATGTTGCCGCGCAGCCATTCGGTCATCAGGCCGACCACCGGCTCCTTTGCCGGGCCGAATTCGGTGGAGGAAGCGCCTTCGATGCCGGCCAGCGAACGGGCGGCCTCGATGCAGGCCATCTGCATGCCGAAGCAGATGCCGAAATACGGCACTTTTCGCTCGCGGGCGAATTTCGCCGCGAGAATTTTTCCCTCGGAACCGCGCTCGCCGAAACCGCCGGGGACGAGGATGCCGTGCACCTTTTCGAGGAACGGCGCCGGGTCTTCCTTCTCGAAAATTTCCGACTCGATCCAGTCGAGTTTTACTTTCACATGATTGGCGAGGCCGCCATGCGACAGCGCCTCGATCAGCGATTTGTAGGCGTCCTTGAGGCCGGTGTATTTGCCGACGACGGCGATCGTCACCTCGCCTTCCGGATTGTGGATCAGCTTCGAGACGTTCTGCCAGGCCTCCATGCGCGGCTTCGGCGCCGGGTCGATGCCGAAAGCGGCGAGCACTTCCGAATCCAGCCCTTCCTTGTGATAGGCCATCGGCACGTCGTAGATGTGGCCGACATCGAGCGCCTGGATCACGGCGCTCTCGCGCACGTTGCAGAACAGCGAGAGTTTCCGGCGCTCCTCCTTGGGGATCGGACGGTCGGCGCGCACCAGCAGGATGTCGGGGGCGATGCCGATGCCGCGCAGTTCCTTGACCGAGTGCTGGGTCGGCTTGGTCTTCAACTCGCCCGCCGTCGGGATGTAGGGCATCAGCGTCAGATGGACGTAGACGGCGTTGTTGCGCGGCAGGTCGTTGCCGAGCTGGCGGATGGCTTCGAGGAAGGGCATCGCCTCGATGTCGCCGACGGTGCCGCCGATCTCGCAGAGCACGAAGTCGTAATCCTCGTTGCCCGACAGCACGAAATTCTTGATCTCGTCGGTGACGTGCGGGATGACCTGCACGGTGGCACCGAGATAGTCGCCGCGGCGCTCGCGCTCGATGATGTTCTTGTAGATGCGGCCGGTGGTGATGTTGTCGCTCTGGTTGGCGGAGCGGCCGGTGAAGCGCTCGTAGTGGCCGAGATCGAGGTCGGTCTCGGCGCCGTCGTCGGTCACGAACACCTCGCCGTGCTGATACGGCGACATGGTTCCGGGATCGACGTTGAGATAGGGATCGAGCTTTTTTATGCGCGCGCGGTAGCCGCGTGCTTGCAGCAAGGCTCCGAGAGCCGCTGCCGCTATGCCTTTTCCAAGCGAGGAGACCACGCCGCCGGTGATGAATACATATCGCGCCATGGGAATTATCGCTTAGCTTGGGCGGCTTGATTCCGCCAGAAAAAAATCCGGCCCGGTCCGGTTATCCCCGGCGGGCTATGTGGTGACTGTTCGGCCAAAACAAAAGGGCCGGCGCGTGCCGGCCCCTTCGAACAATGCGCCGTCGATCAGAGGATGACGACCTTGGTGCCGATGCCGACGCGGCGGTAGAGGTCCATCACATGCTCGTTGACCATGCGGAAGCAGCCGTTCGACGAGTTGGTGCCGATGGTCTGCGGGGCAATCGTGCCGTGGATGCGCAGATGCGTGTCCTGCTTGCCCTGGTAGAGATAGATGGCGCGGGCGCCGAGCGGGTTCTGGCCACCGCCAGGCATGCCGTCCTTGTACTGGCCGTATTTCTTCGGCTCGCGTTTCTGCATGTCGAGCGTCGGGATCCAGCGCGGCCATTCCTGCTTGTCGCCGACCGCCACCATGCCCTTGAACTGCAGGCCCTCGCGGCCGACGGCGATGCCGTAGCGGCGCGCGGTTCCCAAACCCTCTACGAGGTAGAGAAAGTGATTGTTGGTATCGATGACGATGGTGCCGGTCGGATAGCCGGAGAAGGCCACCGATTGCGGCTCGTACTCCGGCTTCACCCTGAACTTCTTCTTGCCGTCCAGCACCGAGTCGAGGGCACGGGTCTCCGGCAGCATGCCCAGCGAGGTCGATGACGTCTCGGGCTCGTCCCCGAACAGGACGTTGAAGAAGCCGCCGCTCGGCCGCGTGGTGACGCCGCCCGCGCTGCGCAGTTCGCCATTGTTGCCGCTGCGCAGGACCTCGTCGGCGCCGACGGCCGCCGCCTGCTGCGCGGCGATGCGCTCGGCGGTGAGGCCGGTGACCGGCTTGGCCTCGCGCACGACCGGCTCGGCATTGCCGAACGAGATCTCGAAAGGGTTTCTCCGCGGCGGATCGTCACTGGCGACCTCGACGGGCTTGGCGTTCTTTTTAGGCGCCTCTTCCTCTGCCACGACCTCTCTCGGCGCGCGGAAGGCGGCGCTGCGCGCCTCGGCGTCGGCCTTCGCCTTGGCCCGCATGGCGGTCAGCTTGGCCTGCCGCGCCTTTTCGGCCGCGGCGGCCTTGGCTTCCGCCTTGGCCTTGGCCTTTTCGGCGTCGGTCAGCTTCTTGTCGGCGTCCTTGGCGGCAATTTTGCCGCCCTTCTTGTCGGGTTTTGCCGCGACTTTCTTCTTGCCCTTGGAGGTCTGGGCATCGGCGGTGGTCTTCTTTGCCGACGTGGCCGTCGGCTTCTGCGGCTTCGCCACGTCCGCGACGGCAGGCGTGGCCAAGCCCAGCACGGCGCACAGGCCGAGCAATATGAGGCTTCGAGGTAGCATGTGTTGTTGATCCCGAGACGATAAAGAGCCGGCCATGCAGCGGAACGAATGTATCCGCATTGCGCCCCGCTCGCCGGCCGTCGGGCAATCTATAGGCTCATAATGAACAAACGCTCAAGGCGTCCCGAGGTGCCGGCGAGATCGAATCATCGTGATCACAGCAGCATTTAGCCGGAGTGTGATCAATCGGGCACAGAACCGAGGCTACTGGTTCGGAACCTGCGGCTCGGCCGGGTTGGCGGGCGCTGCCGGGGCCGGCGCGGCGGCGGGCGGTGTCGCGGTTGCGCCATCGGCGGCGGGCGGCGTGGCCGTGGTTCCGTCGGTCGCGGGCGGGGTGGCGGCGGCGCCGTCGGCGGGGGCTGCGCCCGATGCCGGCGGGTTGGCTGCCGGCGGCGTCGCATCGGCCGGAGCGGCGGGGGCCGGAGCGGCGGGGGCCGGAGCGGACGGGACGTCGGAACCGCCGCCGAGCTGATCGAGCACGCCCGCGCCGCCGCCCTCGCCCTGGGTGACCGGCATGCGGTCGAGAATGTCGATCGGACGGTCGCCGTAGCGCGCGATGAGCGACAGCCCCAGGGAGGTTGCGAAGAAAGCCGCGGCGAGGATCGCGGTGGCGCGGGTCAGAGCATTGGCCGCGCCTCTCGCCGTCATGAAGCCGGAGCCGCCGCCGATGCCCAGTCCGCCGCCTTCCGACCGTTGCAGCAGCACGACGCCGACAAGCGCGAGCACGATCATCAGATGGATGACGATGACGACAGTTTCCATAACTTCCCCGGCAGAGTTCAGAACGCAGACAGGGATGCCCTGCCGAAACGTGGCGGCTCAATACATGGCTTTCGTGGCATTTCCAAGCCCGCCGGGAATATGGGGAGCCCGCCGGCCGATACAACCCGCCGACAGCACGCAAGCCGCATTCGACCGGCCGGGAAGCCCTCAGAACTGCAGGTAGGCTTCGGCGATGCCGAGGAAGTCGCGCGCCTTCAGGCTGGCGCCGCCCACCAGTGCGCCGTTGACATTGTCGATCGACAGCAATTCCTTGGCATTGGACGGCTTCACAGAGCCGCCATAGAGGATGCGCGTGCGCTTCGCCTCCTCGCCGATCCGGGCGGCAAGCTCGGCGCGGATATGGGCATGGGCCTCCGCGACGTCGGCCGCCGTCGGCGTCAGGCCGGTGCCGATCGCCCAGACGGGTTCGTAGGCGACGATCGTGTTGGCATGGGTCGCGGCCGACGACACCGAGCCGGCGATCTGGCGGGACAGGACTGCCATGGTCGCGCCCGATTCGCGCTCGGCCCGCGTTTCGCCGATGCAGACGATGGCGATAAGCCCGGCACGCCACGCGGCTTCGGCCTTGGCGTGGACGATCGCGTCGGTCTCGCCATGGTCGGTGCGGCGCTCGGAGTGGCCGACGATGACATGGGATGCGCCGGCGTCCTTCAGCATCTCGGCGGAAATGTCGCCGGTATGCGCGCCGCTTGCCAGGGCGTGGCAGTCCTGCCCGCCAACCTTGACCGGTGTGCTGTGGAGAACCTCGGCCGCGCGGGTCAAAAGCGTCGCCGGCACGCAGATCAGTGCTTCGGTCTCGGCGTCGATCCCGGACAGGAATTCCCGGCCGATCGACCGCAATTCGGCGAGCGAGTCGCCGACGCCGTTCATTTTCCAGTTGCCGGCGACCAGCGGATGAATTGGCGACGTCATTCCTGTATCCTTAATAACCACGCGACGCGAACCTCCGTAGCAAAATCGGGTCACAAAGCAATCGACACTTGCCCGCAAGGGCGTTATTGCCGTTCCTTCACGGACTTCGCCCATCCCGATGGGCCTTCAACGGACTGTTCCATGCTCGACACATTGCGGACCGCGGCCGGTACATGGGTTTCCAAGCTGCTGCTATTGCTGCTGGTCGTAAGCTTCGCGATCTGGGGAATCTCCGGGCAGTTGCATAACGGCCTGGGCACGCATCCGCTGATCACCGCCGGCGGAACCTCGGTGTCCGCCACCGAGTACCGCCTTGCCTACGATCGCCAGATCAACGTGCTGTCGCAGCGCTTCGGCCAGAGGCTGACCCGCGAGCAGGCGACCGCGTTCGGAGTCGACAACATGGTGCTGGCGCAACTGGTATCGGGCGCCGTGCTGGACGAGCAGGCCCGCAAGCTGGGCCTTGGCTTGTCCAAGGATCGGATCGCCTCGCTCACCGCCGACGATCCGGCGTTCCATGGGCAGGACGGCAAGTTCAACCGCCAGCAGTTCGATTACGTGCTCAGCCAGATCGGCATGCGGCCCGAGGATTATTTCGCCAACCGCGCCCAGATGGCGATCCGCCAGCAGATCGTCGAAGCGGTCGCCGACGGCATCAAGGCGCCCGATACATTTTTGCGCGCGGTCTCGCTTTACAATGGCGAGGATCGCACGGCGGAGTATCTCGTTCTGCCCCGCTCGTTGGTCGACCCGGTGCAGGCGCCGACGGATGATGTCCTCTCGGCCTGGTTCGACGAGCGCAAGAAACAGTATTCGGCGCCGGAATACCGCAAGATCGCCTATGTCAAGCTGGAACCGGCCGACATTGCCGACGAAAGCGCCATCACCG
This sequence comes from Mesorhizobium yinganensis, assembly GCF_040081985.1. Taxonomy (NCBI): domain Bacteria; kingdom Pseudomonadati; phylum Pseudomonadota; class Alphaproteobacteria; order Hyphomicrobiales; family Phyllobacteriaceae; genus Mesorhizobium; species Mesorhizobium yinganensis. The sequence continues at coordinate 46,486 of NZ_JBEBMH010000027.1, forward strand.
ACGAGCAGGTCCGCGCCGACTACGACAAGAACAAGGCCCGCTACACGACGGCTGAAACGCGCACCATCGAGCAACTGGTCTTCCCGTCGAAGGATGCCGCGAATGCGGCGCTTGCCTCGCTGCAGAGCGGCACGACCTTCGACAAGATCGTCGAAGGGCAAGGCAAGACGCTTGCCGACGTCCAGATCGGCACGCTCGTCAAGGACAGGATGCCCGACAAGGCTGTTGCCGACGCCGCCTTCGCGCTCGCAAACAATGAAGTCAGCGGTGTGGTCGACGGCACTTTCGGCCCGGTGCTGGTGCGTGTCACCGCGATCAATCCCGAAGTGGTGAAATCCTTCAAGGAAGTTGCCCCGGAAATCCGAAAGGACCTCGCGTTGGGCGAAGCGCATCGTGTCCTGCTGGACGTTCATGATTCCTATGAGGATGCGCGTGCCGGAGGCGATACGCTGGCCGAAGCCGCCGACAAGCTGAAACTCAAGGTGACGACGGTGGAGGCAGTCGACCAGTCGGGCAGAAAAACCGACGAGACCATCATCGCCGACCTGCCGGCATCGGCCGATTTGCTGCGCGCCACTTTCGACACCGAGGTCGGTGTGGAAAATCCGGCGGTCAATATCGGCTCGGACGGCTATGTGTTTTTCGAGGTTCAGGGCATCACGCCGGCGCGCGACCGCCCGCTCGACGAGGTCAAGGCGAAAGTCACGGCCGACTGGATCGCGGCGGAGACTGAAAAGCGTCTCGCCGACAAAGTCGCGGAACTTGAAAAGCGGCTGAAGGACGGGGCTTCCCTCGATGCGATCGCCGGAGAATTGAAGCTGGAAAAGCAGACGAAGCGCGGCCTCAAGCGCGGGGCGGACGATGCCGATTTCGGCCGCGATGGCGTCGGCGCGGTTTTCGCGGTCGCCGAAGGTGGATCGGGAGGCTTCGCAGCTCCGGGGGGGGACGCCCGCATCCTGTTCAAAGTCACCGAAGTGTTCGAGCCGGCCGCCTCCGGTGCCGATGCCGTTGCCGAAAACGCCCGCAACACCTTTGCATCCGGCCTTTCGGACGACCTGCTCGACCAGTTGGTCGCACGGCTGCAGGGCGAATACGGGGTGCGCATCGATCAGGCGGCGATCGCCCAGGCGCTGGCCTTCTGACGCGGCGATGAGCACACTCAAACCACACATCGCCAAAGTCGCTGGCGGCTCCGTCCTCTCCTTCGAGGAAGCGAAGGACGCTTTCGACATCATCATGTCCGGCGAGGCGACGCCGGGGCAGATCGGCGCTTTCCTGATGGCGCTGCGCGTGCGCGGCGAACAGGTTTCGGAAATTTCCGGCGCTGTCGCGACGATGCGCGCTAAGATGCTGCCCGTCGAGGCGCCGGAAGACGCAATCGATATTGTCGGCACCGGGGGCGACAACTCGCACAGCGTCAACATATCGACGGCTTCGGCCTTCGTGATCGCCGGCGGCGGTGTGCCCGTCGCCAAGCATGGCAACCGTGGGCTTTCCTCTCAGACCGGCGCGGCTGATGTGCTGACCGCTCTCGGCGTGAAGATCGATCTCGGGCCGGAAGCCATCGCAACCTGCATCCGCGAGGCCGGTGTCGGCTTCATGTTCGCGCCTTCACACCATCCGGCGATGCGTCACGTCGGACCGGTGCGCGCCGAACTCGGCACGCGCACGATCTTCAACCTGCTGGGTCCGCTCTCCAATCCGGCGGGTGTGCGCCGCCAGATGGTCGGCGTGTTCTCGCCGGAATGGATCGAACCTGTCGCGGAAACGCTGAAACTGCTCGGCGCCGAGCGCGCCTGGGTGGCACATGGCGACGGGCTGGACGAGATCACAACGACCGGCGAGACGAGTGTATCCGAACTCGTCGATGGCGTGGTTCGAAGCTTCGTGCTCAAGCCGGAGGATTTCGGGCTCGCCCGCCGCAAGCGCGAAGAACTACGCGGCGGCGATGCGGCATTCAACGCTTCCGCTCTGCGGGCGACGCTGGAGGGCAGGCCTGGTGCCTACCGCGACACCGTTTTGATGAATGCCGGCGCAGGGTTGGTACTGGCCGGCAAGGCAGCTGATCTGGCCGACGGCATTGGGCTCGCGGCGAAATCCATTGACGGCGGCCGGGCGGCGGTCGTCCTTGAGCGCCTGGTTGCGGCATCGAACGGATAGACCTGTGGTCGACATTCTGAAGAAGATCGAAAAATACAAGCGCGAAGAAATAGCGGCTGCCAAGGTCAAGGCTCCGCTCGCCGAAGTAAAGGCCAGGGCTCGGGATGCCGCACCCGTGCGTGGGTTCGTCGAGGCTTTGCGCGCCAAACGCAGACGTGGCAGCTACGGGCTCATCGCCGAGATCAAGAAGGCGAGCCCGTCGCGTGGACTCATCCGCGCCGATTTCGACCCACCTGCCCTGGCGCGCGCCTATGAGGCCGGCGGCGCGGCATGTCTGTCGGTGCTGACAGACACGCCCTCATTTCAGGGCGCGCCCGAATATCTGGCGCAGGCACGCGAGGCGACCGCCCTGCCCGTCCTGCGCAAGGATTTCATGTACGATGCCTATCAGGTCCATGAAGCGCGCGCCTGGGGCGCAGATGCAATTCTCATCGTGCTCGCCGCTGTCGATGACGAGGAAGCGCGGGCGATCGAGGACACTTCGCTCGATCTCGACATGGATGTACTGATCGAGGTGCACAATGAGGCGGAGATGGAGCGGGCATTGGCGATGGCTTCGCCGCTGATCGGCATCAATAACCGCGACCTGCACAGTTTCGACGTCGACCTCGCTGTTTCGGAGCGGCTTGCCAATCTCGTGCCCGGCGACCGTCTGCTGGTCGGCGAAAGCGGCATTTTCTCGCATGACGACTGCCGCAGGCTGGCGCATGCCGGCATCGAGACATTCCTGGTAGGCGAAAGCCTGATGCGCCGGCAGGATGTGACGCAGGCGACCCGCGCGCTGCTCTACGGCGAGGCGGTCGTTTCCGCGGGACTTGGCTGAATGGCGTCGCCGAAGCCAGTCGCGCTGACCCATATCGGCCCCGACGGCCAGGCGAATATGGTCGATGTCGGCGAGAAGGACGAGACGGTGCGGACGGCTGTCGCCGAAGGTTGCGTCATCATGCAGCCGGAGACGCTGGCGATGATTGTCGCCGGCAACGCCAGGAAAGGCGACGTCATCGGCGCGGCACGAATCGCTGGCATACTTGCCGCAAAACGCACCCACGAATTGATACCGCTCTGCCATCCGCTGCTGTTGACCAAGATCGCGGTCGACATCGTTGAGGATGCCGGCTTGCCCGGCCTGCGTGTCACCGCGCTTGCCCGGGTTACCGGCAAGACCGGCGTCGAGATGGAGGCGTTGACGGCTGCGTCGGTAGCCTGCCTCACCATCTACGACATGGCGAAGGCGGTGGATCGCGGCATGGTTGTCTCCGGTCTCCGACTGGTGGAGAAGACGGGCGGCAAGTCGGGCGACTACCGGGCGGGAAACTGAGATGGCGCTTCTGCCGGTCGACGACGCGCTGCGATTGCTGCTCGACGGTGCAACGCCGCTGGCATCCGAACGGGTGACGCTGCATGAGGCTGCCTGCCGGGTTCTGGCTGGCCCGCTGAAGGCACTGAGGACGCAACCGCCTTTCGACGCTTCGGCCATGGATGGCTATGCGGTGCGTGCCGCCGATGTCGCCGATGTGCCGGTGCGGCTCGATGTCGTCGGCGTGTCCGCGGCCGGGCGTGGGTATCGCGGACGTGTCGAGCAAGGACAGGCCGTTCGCATCCTGACCGGTGCGCCGATGCCGGAAGGCGCCGACACAATCGTGATCCAGGAGAACACGCGGCCATCGGGTTCGAATGCCATCGAGGTTTTCGAAACGGTGGCGGCCGGCCGCCATATCAGGCGGCGCGGGCTGGATTTTTCGGAAGGCGAAAAGCTGCTGGAGGAAGGGCGCGTGCTGGATGCGGCGGCGCTTTCCCTGGCCGCATCCGCCAACCACTCCATGCTCGATGTGGTGGGGCGCCCGGTGGTCGCCATCATCGCGACGGGCGACGAGTTGCTGCCGCCAGGCAGCGAACTCGGATCGGACCAGATCATTGCATCGAACGCCTATGGCGTCGCGGCGATTGCCGCGGCCGCCGGCGCGCGGGTGCTCGACCTCGGCATTGTCGGCGACGACCGCATTGCCATCGCGGCCCGGCTCGCCGAAGCAACGAAGGCCGGGGCGGACATCGTGGTGACGCTCGGCGGCGCATCGGTCGGCGATCACGATCTTGTCCACGAGGTGCTCGGCGCGCAAGGCGTCGAGCTCGATTTCTGGAAGATCGCCATGCGACCGGGCAAGCCGCTGATGTTCGGGCGGCGAAGCCAGACACGATTCATCGGCATGCCCGGCAATCCGGTGGCCAGCCTTGTATGTTCCCACCTCTTTCTGAAGCCGCTTGTCGCACAACTCGGCGGACGCAAGCTGGAGAACGACATTCGCCCGGCGGTACTGGGAGCGGCGATGCCGGCAAATGATCTGAGGCGAGATTACGTTCGCGCACGGATCGACATCTCAAATGGGCGATTGATCGCGACACCGTTCGGCATCCAGGATTCCTCGATGCTGCGTATTCTCGCCGACTCGGGCGGCCTTATCATCCGGGAACCATTCGCGCCGGCCGCGGAGAAAGACGCTCCCTGCGCAGTGCTGATGCTGCGATAACGGGCGGGTCGTTGCGACGTTGCGCCGGCATTGACGGCGTCCTTCCGTCATCTTCTTCCTTGTGGTTTTTTCCGAAACGAAAAGCGGCATTTCCGCAACGAAAAAAACCCGGCGGTTGCCCGCCGGGTTTTCGCATTGACCGTTGAGGGTCGATCAGAACGTACGCTGGAAGCGCAGGTTGAAGCCCCAGCTATCGTCGGTGTCTTCCTCGGTCTCGCCCTTGCTGTTCTTGTCGGGGCTGTAATAGACGACTTCCGGCGTGATGGTGAAGCCCGGAACCAGATCGTAGGCCACGTTGGCGGCAACCGAGAAGTTCTCGCCGTCGTCATAGCCAACTTCGGCGTTGAACGTCGCCTTCTCGTTGAACTTGATCGCCGTGCCGCCCCAGACGGCCCAGTCGCCAGCCCACTGCGCGTAGTAGTTCTCGTTGTCGAACCCGGCCGAGTCCCAGGCGCCCATCACGAACACCGAAGCGGTGTCGGTGATGTTGACGTCCAAGCGGCCCTTGACCGCGACTTCGTTCTGCCAGCTGTCATAACCGGCGACGAGGCCGATCTTGCCCCAGCCCTGCGTGAACGACAGACCGCCGACCACGAACGGAGCATAGTCCTGGGTGATGCCGCCAAGCGCCTGGCCATCAGCCCGGATGTCCGAGCGATAGGCGATATCGCTCTGGTCGCCCTGCTCGATCGCGACACCAGCCGAGAAGCCGTTCGCGCCGGTGTAGGTGTAGGCGATCTGCAGCGTGCCGAACGGACCGTAGGGGACGATACCGTCGTTCATGACGCCCGACGAATAGTCGGTGAAGGTCGAGAAGTAGGAGTCCGTCTTACCGATGCGGAAGCCGCCGAGCTCGATATAAGCATGCTCGATGCTCATGCCATCGCTCATGTCATAGTCGTTCGTGTCGTTGCCGGACACCTGGTAGTTGAAGTTGATGGCGGCATAGGAACGCAGCGTGCCGTATTCGGTCTCGCTGCGGGCGTCGGCGCGCAGCTGGAAGCGGACGCGGTTGTTGTAGGTCTCGTCGCCCGCGGCGCTGCGGACGCCATCGTGCGGATCGTCGAGGTAGTCGGAGCCATAATAATCGCCGCCGCGAATGTCGACGCGGACATAACCGCCGATCTTCAGGCAGGTCTCGGTGCCGGGCAGGTAGAAGAAGCCCGAACCATAGACGTCGCAGACCCGAACGTATTCGACGGGTTCCGGCTCGGCAACCACGACCGCATCGGCCGCGCGCGCGCCGCTAACTGCGACCAGGGCCGCAGCGGAGCCAAGAAGAAGGCTCTTGATGTTCATTTGGTAATCTCCAGTGTTCAGTTGCGATCGGCGCTTTTCATGCTGGAGGCACCCGCCCCCTCAACGGCAATTTAAGAAACCTATCGATTGCCCCTTGGTGATGACTGTACCCGTCATATTCGCGCATTCAACCTCGAATACGCCTTAGCCCTGCATCGGGTGAACGCTATCTCGGACCCTGTGGCATAAACGACACGATTTGCCACCCCTTGGAAAGCTTTGGTTAACGCTTGCAACGCGAACCGGGCTCCGGTGGGCCACCGGGAAGACAACTGCGGACGTTGATCGGCCCGCAGCCGTTCGGATTCGCGGCTGAGAGGAGGAAGCGGCCAGCAAGGGGAATGAGGAGAATCGAGTCGCGACCAGCTAGATTGCTTCAGGAACGCTGAAGACGTCGACCAGCGTCCGGCCGGTGGCGAGCTCTGCAATCCACTGCTCTTCCATCCCAACTCGTTCCTGCGCGACGGCGAGCAGGGCATCGGCTTCATCCAGCGGGACGATGGCGAGGCCGTCATTGTCGCCGAGCACGATGTCTCCCGGCTTCGCGGCTATGCCGCCGAAGACAATCGGCCCGTTGACCGTTCCTCGCTCCTTGGAAAGCGGTCCGCGTGCCGTGTTGGCGAGTGCGTAGACCGGGAAATCGTCCCAGCTCGCGATCGTGTCGATGTCGCGGACCGCGCCGTTGACGATAAGGCCGGCAATCTTCTTGCGCCGCGCCAGCCCGCATAGGATTTCTCCGACATAGGCGGTCTGAAGGCAGCCTCCGGCATCGACGGTCACCACCTCGCCTTCGCCGGCAATGTCGATCGCATGCAGCATCGGCCCGAAATCGGAGCGTTCGCACCACGCCGTCACCGCCTGCCCGGCCAGCCGCTTGCCAAGCGGGAAGGACCGAAGCGGCCGGATGCGCGGATCGACCACGACACGGCCGCTGGTCACGTCGGAGAGCACGGTCACCGGTATGCCGCGCCACGCCGCGAGTTCAGCCGGCGTAAGACGGCGTGACGTCTGATTGTAGATTCTTGTCGGCATGGTCTTCTCCTCCGGACGTTCGAAAGCCGTATCGCGGCTCAGGCGGCAGCCGGCCTGAAGCGGCTGCGGGAAAATCCTGCTGCAGGGTAGACTGGCAGGCGTCCCGCCGCCATGTCGGCGACCATCCTGCCGGAAAAGGCGCCGGCAAGATTGCCGAAGAAATGACCAGTATTGATGACAAGTCCATCTGGCCCCGCCGAAGCGTCGATGACCGGCAGTCCGTCTGTGGTCTGGGCGACGATGCCTGCCCATTGGCGAATCACGGGCAGCCCGGCGACGGCAGGAAAGTTGCGGCAGGTGATCGAGCAGGCCATAGCCTGTCCGGCCACCGTCGCGCGGTCGAGGTCGCTTCCGACCTCGTAGGCGCAGCCGAATTGCAGCGATCCGTCGGGATAGCTGGCGATCTGCTCTGTGAAGCCGAGTTCGGGCCGAATTTTTTCCGACGGCTCGCATGGCAGAAGCGAGGCATCGACGCCGGGCGGGGTGAAGAAGCGGAACAACGACTGGCCGGAAACGACCGGCTTTATCCGGAACGGCGCCGGCGCGGTTTCCGCAGCCTCGAAGCGTGTGGGTCTATAGGGAATAGCCAGTCCGAACGGCGCCAGCAATTCGTTCGACCACGGTCCGCCAGCGACGACAACGATGCGGCTTTCGATCTCGGTTCCGTCGGAAAGCCGGACGCCTCCGCAGGCGTCTTTCTCGACCAGAATCATGTCGGCGCGCACCGGTGCAAGAATCGTTCCTCCCGACCGGGCGAAACCTTCGGCAAGATGGCGCAGCAGTAGCCTTGTATCCTGATGTGCGTCCAGTGGGTTCCAGACGGCGCCGGAGACTTCCGGGCCGATATCGGGACATTTATCCAGCAGAGCGGGGCGGTCGAGCAATTCAACGGGCAAGCCGGCTGCGACGCGATCCGCGACGAAAGCCCGCGCCACCGGCTCATACGCCTCGTCGCGAAAGATGATCAAGCCGCCGCTGGAGCGAAAGCCGAAGTCCGGCAGTTCGCTCGCCAGCGATTCGGCGAAACGCCGGCAGGTCAGCGAAAAATGCATAGAAAGTCCGGGCGCCTTGGTTTGCAGCCACAGGAAGCCGGGATTGCGGCCCGACGCTCCCCAGCCGGGATGATGCGTGTCGAGCAGCGCGACCGAAAACCCTTCCTTGCGCAAATACCAGGCGCTGGCCGTGCCGGCGATGCCCGCCCCCACGACGACGGCATCGAAGGTGCGGTTCACGCCCATGGCAGACCGGCGCCCTCCAACTGCCGCGCGAGGCGGCCGATGAATGTCCGGCACCGGTCGATCTCGGAGAGCGCGAGATATTCGTCGGGCTTGTGGGCCTGCTCGATCGAGCCAGGGCCGCAAACAACCGAAACCACCCCTGCCCGGTTGCTGAACAGTCCGGCCTCGGTGCCGTAAGCGACCTTGGCGTGATCGTTGCGGCCGGCGAGTTGCTTTACAAAGGTGACGGCGGGATGTTCGATGTCGGTGGAGAGGCCGACGAATTCGACGATAGGCTCGACGGAGATCGATGCCTCCGGCGCAACGGCTCGCATGCGCGGCAGGATCTCAGTTCGCGCGTGGCGACGAATGTCGGCGATCAGGGCGCGTGCATCGACCTCAGGAAGCGATCTTATATCGAAGCCGATTTCGCAATGGTTCGGGATGATGTTGAGCGCCGTGCCTCCGGAAATCGTGGTCACCGACAAAGTCGAGTGAGACACGTCGTAGAGATGGTCATGCGGGCCGGAATGCGCGTGCCCCTTCGACAGAGACTTGATGTAGGCGATCAGTTCGGCGGCGTATTCGATGGCATTTACCGCGCTCGGTGCCAAGCTGGAATGCGTGCTCCTGCCCGAGACGACGGCGCGGAACATGCCGCCGCCCTTGTGACCGACCACCACCTGCATGCTGGTCGGCTCACCGACGATGCAGAGCGCCGGCCGTACGGGCATGACCGCGATCCGGTCGATCAGGCTGGTGACGCCGGTGCAGCCGACCTCCTCGTCGTAGGAGATGGCGATGTGGATCGGCACTTTCAGCTCGCGGCGGACAAGATGCGGCACTGCGGCAAGCACGATGCCGATAAAGCCCTTCATGTCGCAGGAGCCACGCCCGTACACGCGACCGTCGGCCTCGCGCAACCGGAACGGGTCGCTCGTCCAATGCTGCCCATCGACGGGCACCACGTCGCTATGACCGGACAGGATGACCCCTGGCACGTCGACGGGCCCGATCGTCGCCCACAAATTGCCTTTGGTCCTGTCGTGGTTCCAGATAATGTCGCAGCCGATTCCATGCCGCCCAAGAAACGCCTCGACGTGGAAAAGGAGTTCGCGGTTTGGATCACGCGAGACCGTCGGAAAACCGATAAGGTCACCGATCGCCGCGATACAGTCTTCCCTGGTCGCCGCGCTCCTCATTGCCTTGTCCATCAGACAGGCTTGAAGACCGGCAATGGCGGCAGGCCGCCTTCGCGCTGGCGCCACGTGACGCCGACCCGCTCTCCTATCGAAGCGGATTCGGCGACGATATTTGTCAACAGGCGCGGACCTTCGTCGAGTTCGACGATGGCCAGCAGATAGGGCGGCGGTAGTTCGGGCGCAACCGGCATGCGCATGGTGGCTATCGAGTAGATCGTGCCGGCACCCGTCACATCGACCCATTTGAGCGACGTCGATTCGCAGGACAGGCAGAACGGCCGTGGATAGAATTGATGCGTGCCGCAGTTCTTGCAGTGCTGCACCGTCAGCCGCCCTTCGGCGCAGGCCTGCCAGAACGGCTCGGTTGTCGGATCGGCCGCGCCGAAATCGGAATAGCAGATTTTTTCAGTCACGGGCGAGCACCACGGTGGAAGCGGTCGAAAAGGCGAGGCCGCCGGTGCCGTGGGCGACCGCGATTTCCGCGCCCGGAACCTGCCGGTCGCCGGCCTCGCCACGCAGCTGGCGCACGGCCTCGATGAGCAGCAGGATGCCGAGCGCGCCTGGATGACAATAGGACAAGCCGCCACCGGATGTCATGCTGGGCAGACTGCCGCCCGGCCTCAGCCGTCCCTCCGAGACGAAAGCGCCGGCCTCACCTTTTTTGCAGAAGCCGAGATCCTCCAGATAGAGCAGCACGGCGTGGGTGAAATTGTCATAGGGCTCGAAGACGTCGACGTCTGCGGGAGTCACGCCGGCCATGCCGAAAGCCGCGCGCCCCGATGCGGCGCCCGGCGTCACCGTCAGGTCGGGACACTGCGCGACATGCCATTGCACATGGCTTTCGCCGGCGCCTAGCACGCGCACCGGTTTCTTGGCGGCATCGCGCGCCCGGTCCTTGCGCGCCACGACGATCGCGCCGCCGCCGTCGGTCACCAGGCAGCAATCCAGCTTGCGCAGCGGGTCACATAGCATCGGCGAAGTCATTACGTCGTCGATCGACAACGGGTCACGGACCCAAGCCTTTGGATTGAGGGCTGCCCATTGACGTGCCGCGACGGCGATTTCGGCCATATGTTCTAGGGTCGCGCCATATTGGTGCATGTAGCGCGCGGCGCTCAACGCATAGTGGCCGATCGGAAAGTGGATGCCGAACGGCGTCTCGAACTGCGCGGCAAGCGATCCGTCGAGCGCAGCGGCGGCCTTCTTGCGGTTCTTGCGGCTGCGCTGCCGCGACGCATAGCCGATCAGCGCCACCTCGCAGCGGCCGGTGGCGACGGCAGCCATGGCGTGGTGCACGAAGAACTCGAAGGAGGCGCCGCCCATGTCGGAGGATTCGGCGTAGCGCGGCCGAACGCCGAGATATTCGCCGAGCTGCACCGATCCCTCCTCACCCATATAGTTAGTGAAGAGGGCATCGACATCCCTGAAGCCCAGCCCTGCCTCGGCCAGCGCTTCCTGCGCCGCGAGCCCGACCATCGAGAACTCGCTCTGATCAGGCACCTTGCCGAGCGGCGTCTCCGCGGCCCCGACGATATAGACGGGCTGCTCTGTCAAAGGATGCGGCATGAAATGATCCGGTACAGCAAAGGAAGGTATTGGCGTCGTGCGGGCGAGGTCTGTTGGGGTTCGACGATCACGAAGCGCTCCCGCCTGCACGTATTCTTGGTAGCTCGCTCGACACGCCCCCGAAAGAGAGCCGCCTTGCCTTCCAAAGCTTGCGAGCGACATTGAAATCAGACGGCAACATGAATATGAAGTCAATATCAATTTTTCGATTCCGCCCTGACGATTGTCGGCGAAGCGGCGTCGGATGTTGATTAACGACAATGCCGGTGCGATATGCGCCAGCAAAAGGATGATCCGATGGCAGCGGAAGCCGAACTGAAGCCGACAGCGGCCGAAGACCACAGCCACAAGGGCAAATACGCCGACTATCTGGCGGCCGGTTTAGGATCCATGTCGTTCGCCTCCAAGGGCGACCGGACCAAATACCGCCTGAAGATTGCCGCCGCCCGCGCGCTGGAGGAGATCGGCTACCTCGACGTGAAGGTGTCGGACATTTGCGGCTTCGCCGATGTCGCGCTCGGCACTTTCTATGTCTACTACCGCGACAAGAACGAGATCGCCATCGAAGTGGTGCTGGAGTTCGTCGAGTACCTTTACGAGCGCGCGAGGCAGGTCGGCCGGGGCACCGGGGAATATGAAGCGATCCTGAACACCAACCGTTTCTTCATCGCAGCCTACACCGCCAATCCAGGCCTCATGCAGTGCCACGCGCAATTGCAGAGCCAATTGCCGGAGTTCCGAGAGGTATGGCGGCCACGGCACCGGAAATGGATCGAGAGCCTCGCCCGCTCGATTTCGCGGCGGGGCAACTACAAGGAAGGTATGCCAGGGTCGCCGCAGGCCGTGGCGCATGCCCTGGAGGTCATGGTCTTCCACTATCTCTATGCCGTGATCGTCAGCCGCAACCCGCTGGTGGACGGCGAGGATCCGGCGCATGCCGACGACCTCGCGCAGATGCTGTCGACGCTCTGGTATCGCGCGGTTTATTGCAAGGATCCGCCGGGTCGCTGAACCCGGCGATCTTCGGGCTCAGTAGTTCGACTTCAGATATCGCTTGGTCGCCTTGGCCAGCCGCGCCGCCCCTTCCTCCAGCACCGCCGGCGCATTGCGAGTGAAATTGACGCGCATCGCCGAGCGCAGTTGCGCGGCGGGGTCGAAGACGCTGCCGGGGACGAAGGCGATCTTCTCCTCCAGCGCGAAACGGTAGAGCGCGTCGGTGTCGATGGCCGGGTGGCGCTTGCGCATCCAGACGAACATGCCGCCGGGCGGCGTTTCCCACTCGAACCATTCGCCGAGCTCGGCCTCGGCGGCGCGGCATAAGGCATCGCGCCGTTGCCGATAGTGGCCGACGATCGACGGCACATGCGCCTCCTCGCGGCCGGCTTCCAGGAGTTCGAGGGCCACGGCATGGGTCAACATCGAACTGGCAATGTCTGAGGACTGTTTTGCCAGCGTCAGCGCCTGGATCATCTCGGGCGCAGCAATAACCCAGCCCACGCGCAGTCCGGGCACAATGCTCTTCGACAAGGTCCCGAGATAGATGACGGGGCCCTGATATGGCCCTTCCGGCTCCATGCGGCCTTGCAGCGCCAGAATGCTTGGACCGGCCGGCCCGTCATATTGCAGCGGCAGATAGGGATCGTCCTCGACAAGCCAGGTCCCAGCTTCGAGCGCCTTTTCCAGCAGTGCCTGGCGGGCCGTGGTCGGCACGAGCGCACCGGTGGGATTGGAATAGTTCGGCACGGTGTAGATGAATTTTGTCGCCTTCAGGGCTTCGACCGAAGTGCTGCCTTCCGGCGACCAGTCCAGCGCCTCGTAGGCCGGAAGCCGAGGACGCCAGGCATCGAGCGCGCCGACATAGGTCGGGAATTGCGCGACAATGCGGTCGCCCGAATCGATCAGCACTTTTCCGATGAGGTCGAGCCCCTGCATGGCGCCGACCGTCAACAATACGTTGTCGATGGTGAAGGTCCGACCCGACTCGCGGCCGATGCGCTCAGCGATGTGTCGGCGGAGCGGCGCGAAACCTTCGATCGGACCGTATTCGAGCGCTCCAGCGCCCCAGCGCGCCAAGGCCTTTTCGCTCGCTTCCGCGATCGCCGCCGTCGGATAGAACTCGGCTGCCGGCAAGCCGCCCGCCATGCTGATGAAATCGGGATCGATCCCCATCGCCATGAACTGCTGGGTGATGTTGTTCGTCTGATCCATCCATCGCGAAAAGGCGGGACGGACAGCGGATGGGGAAGTGCGGAGCGCCATAGCGATGACCCTTGCCACGGCGCCTCGTCCCTTCGCAAGCGGGATGAAACGAGGTTTTCGCCCATAAAATTGATATTGACTTCATATTCATTTTGCCGTCTGCTGTCAATGTCGGTGGGCCGGAAACGCGAAGCCGAAAGGGCGCAGTTGGGGGTTCAGCGCGCCCGCATTTCAGTGCATCGAGAGCGAGGTGGGCGTGCCGAACCATTCCGATTGCCCGGCCGGATTGTGGCCTGAGACTGGCGCGGAGGTCGCGTGCTGATGCCTGAGCATCGACTCGACGGGCGTGTCGCCATCGTAACCGGAGCCGGCCGCGGACTCGGGCGATCCTATGCGCTGGCGCTTGCCGAGCTTGGAGCGGCGGTCGTGGTCAATGATCTTGGCGGCGACCTCTATGGAGCGGGCCGCGACCCCTCCCCCGCGCAATCGGTCGTGACTGAAATCATCGCCAATGGTGGCAAGGCCCTCGTCAGCGGTCACGACGTCGCCGACTGGAACGACGCCCGGGAAATGATCGCGATGGCTGTCGAGACCTTTGGCGGCCTGCATATCCTGGTCAACAATGCCGGCATCCTGCGCGACAAGCTGTTCGCCAACATGTCGGAGGAAGAGTGGGACGCGGTGATCCGCGTCCATCTCAAGGGGCACGCCGGGCCGTCGCGGCATGCCATGGAATATTGGCGTGGCGAATCGAAAGCCGGCAAAGAAGTTTCGGCCTCCATCGTCCACACGAGTTCGCTGGCCGGCCTGGTCGGCAGTTTCGGGCAGGCCAACTATGCCTCGGCGAAGCTCGCCGTGGTCGGGCTGTCGCGGACGCTGGCCCTGGAGGGCAAGAAGTATGGGGTGCGCTCCAACGCCGTTTCGCCTTCGGCCCGCACACGCATCGAGACTTCGCTGAAGCCGCCGCCCGAGGGCGTGTTCGACGTGTTTTCGCCCGACAACGTCTCGCCGCTGATCTGCTGGCTGGCGCTTGCGGATTGCCCCGCCACGGGCCAGGTTTTCCAGGCGTATGGCAACCGCATCGAAGTCATCGCACCCAGCACGATCGAGGTCGACCTGACGACCCACGGGCGCTGGCGGATCGAAGATATCGATAAGGAATTGAGCCACCGGCTGCCGAAACTTCCGCAACTAGGTGATTTTGTCGAGGGATTGCCGTGATGAATGCGAACGCCCCTGTTGCGCGGGGAGACACGTTTCCGATCGGACTTGCGGTCGATTCCGAGGAGTTCCGGACAAGCAGCCACCGCATCGCCCAGTTCGCAAAGTCGTTCGATGACGAGAACCCGCATCATCTGGCGGGAGAATTCGCTCCGCCGGTCTTCTCGCATGTGCCGGTCATGCAGAGCATGGTCGAGATCCTTGAGCAGGTGACCGGCGGCTTTGCCCTGCACGGGGAGCATGATTTTATCTTCCACACGCCGATCGCGCCGGCGCAGCGGCTGTTCACCGTCTCCACGCTGGTCGGCGTCGGCGCGACAAAGCCCGGTACGACCTTCATCGTGCGTTCCGACACCAGCACGCATGACGGTAAGCCTGTCGTGACGCAATACAGCACCTGCCTGGTGCGCGGCGGCGCACCCGCCCAGTCGTATGGCGAGGCCGTGCCGGAACGGCCGACATCCGCGAGGGGCGCGGCCGCGGTGATTTCGCGCTATGCGCTGACGCCGGACCAGACGCGCCGTTATGCCGACGCGGCCCGCGACTATTCCGCTTACACGATCGACCCGGTCGCCGCCGCCAAGGTCGGCTACGCCGCGCCGCTGGTGCACGGCATGCTGACGCTTTCGCTTGCCGCGCGGGCCATCGTCGACGACCATTGCGGCGGCGAGACGCCGAGGCTGAAGCGGTTGGGGTGCCGTTTCGCCCATCCGCTGCTGCTGACGCCCGGCCAGACTCTCAAGGTCGAGCATTGGAACGGTCCAGGCGGCCCGATCGGTTTCGAAGCGTCCGACAAGGACGGAAACATCGTCATCAAGAACGGCTATGCCGAGGTGTCGAAATGAGCGCCGCCCCGCTTCTGACCAGCCCGCGCATGGAACTCGGGCTTACCAACGTCCCGGAGCGGCCGGACAGTTGGATCCGGCATGAAAACGTCGCGCCCGACTGGACCGCTCTGCCCCAGCAATCGGTGATCGAGATCGTCAGCAAGGGTTGCCTGGAAGACCCGGAGCGGCCGGCAATCATCATAGAGGGCGGCACGGTGATGACGCGCCGCGAATTCCTCGATCGCTGCCAACGTTTTGCCGGCTATCTGAAGGACAAGGTGAAACCCGGCGACCGTGTCGTCGTCATGCTCGACAACCGGCTGGAATTCATGATCGCGCTGTTCGGCATCATCGCCAACCGCGCTACGATGGTTTCGATCGCTCCGACCGCCATGCAATACGATGCCGGCCATATCGTCACCGATGCGGCGCCGACAGTCGCGATCGTCGGAGCGCCGCAACTCCCGATCATGGAGGCGGTTCGCGGCAACTCGCCGGCGCTTGCCCACATCGTGCTGGTGGAGGGCGACGAACCTGACGGGCTCGCCAAATACGAGCAGGCGTCCGAGCCGATGGATTTCAGCAAGACGGAGTGCCAGCGCGAGGACGTCATCACCGTCTATTACACGTCGGGCACCACCGGCGCCCCGAAGGGCTGCATGCTGCACCACGGCTGGTGGCTGCGGGTCATCGACATCGACCTCAGGCTGTTTAGGCGCGGCTGGCAGGACCGGCAGCTCTGCTGTCTGCCGTTCTACTACGCCGATCCCGCGATCCAGTTGCTCACCTCGCTTGCCTCGCGCGGCACGATGGTGGCGATGCGCCGCTTCTCGGTGTCGCGCTTCTGGGACGTGGTCACCACGTATGACGCCACCGAAATCCTGTCGATTGCCTCGATCCCGGCGCTGCTGATGAAGGGCGAGCCGGGACCGGCGGAAAAGGATCACCGCATCCGTCTCGCCATCCATGCCGGCCTGCCGAAGGAGTTGCATGCCGAGATGGTGGAGCGCTACGGTTTCCACTGGCACAATCAGTACGGAAGCACGGAAGGCGGCGTGATGAGCCGCGTGCCCAACCATCTCGCGGACGAGCTGATCGGCACAGGCACGATGGGCGTCGAGCCGCCCGGCGTGACGATCCGGCTGGTCGACGACAACGACAACGACGTCGCGCCCGGAGATGCCGGCGAATGCCTGATCGGCGGTCCGGACCTCTACGCCGGCTACCTCAACCGACCGGAAGTGACGGCGGAGGCCAACCGCGGCGGCTGGTACCATTCCGGCGACGTGGCGCGGCGCGACGAGCGCGGCCTGCTCTATTTCGTCGGCCGCAAGAAGGAGATCATTCGCCGCATGGGCGAGAATATTTCCGCGGCCGAGGTCGAGGGTGTGCTGCGTTCGCATCCCAAGGTGGTCGAAGCGGCGGTGGTGCCGGTCCCCGACACGCTGCGCGGCGAGGAAGTGAAAGCCTATCTGCAACTGCGGCCCGGCGACGTTTTCCCGCCGGAGGAGGTCATCGCCTTCTGCAGGCAGAACCTCGCGGCCTTCAAGATCCCGCGTTTCATCGAGTTCCGCGACACCGATTTCGAACGCACGCCGTCCATGCGCGTCCAGAAGCAGAGCCTGCTCAAGGAGAAGAGCGATCTTCGCCAGGGCGCCTGGGACCGCGAGACCGGCAAGATCGGAGAATAGCGGTGGCAACGCAGTCCCCAACTATCGGTGTGCCCGAAACCTGCGACCTTCTGATCGTCAACGGCCATGTGCTGACGATGGACGGGAATCGCACGGTCTATCCGGATGGCGCGATCGCGATTTCGGGCAAGAGGATCGTGGCAGTCGGGCCGCGCGCCAAGATCGAGCAGGCCTGGCGCGCGAGCCGAAAGATCGACGCCCAGGGCGGCGTAGTGCATCCGGGGTTCATCGACGGCCACTACCATGCTGGCCTGCATCTCAGCCGCGGCTCGATCACCGACAATCCCAATCCACCCAAGGACGAGGGCGGCGCCGGACCGGGCGTGTTCACGCGCTGGATCAACGCCGTCGAGGACGAGGACGAGTACGCTAGCGCGCTGATGGCGTCGGCGGAACTCGTGCGCAACGGTTTCACCGGATTCGTCGATGCAGCGACCAGCTTTTCACCAGACCTGGTCGCCGAAGCGGCCGGAGCGGTCGGCATACGCTGTTCAGTGACCGACTGCATGCTGTGGGACCATCTCGGCGAAGGCGAGCCGATGGCGGCGGACATTCCCCGCGCACCGTGCAGCCTCGACCGGTCGCTGAAGGAGATGGGCGGCCAGTTGAAGCGCAACAAGGACGAGGACGCGCTGGCGCGCGGCCATGTCGCGATTTACGGCTGCGGCAGTGCGAGCGACGAGTTGATGCGGGCGGCGAAGTCGCTCGCCGACCGCGAGGGCGTGGTGGTCCACCAGCACCAAAGCCTGATGACATCAGACGCGGGCTACGACGCCAAACGCTTCGGCAAGCCGGCGCTCGTCCATTTCGCCGAGCAAGGGCTGATCGGGCCGAACAGCGTGTTCACGCACATGAACATCCTGTCGCCCGAGGAGGTCGAAGCAGTGTCGGCCAGCGGCATGGCGCTGGTCTGGCACCCGGGCAATTTCATGTATTACGCGATCTCCCAGACCGGGCGCAGCGCATTCCCCGGTTTGCACAAGCGCGGCACCTCGATCGGGCTCGGAACCGACATCGCCAAGGCCTGGGCGTTCGGCGATCTCGGCATTATCGCCTATCTGGTAAGCCGCGAATGGGGCGACTATCTGCCGTCGGAGTCTATCCTGGAGATGTTTACGCTGGGCGGCGCGCGCGCACTCGGCTTCGAAAGCCAGGTGGGCAGCATCGAAGTAGGCAAGCGCGCCGACATTGTCATCCGTTCCAACGAGTTGCCGGACGCCCAGCCCAACGTCAACGTCGTGAAACAGCTCATGCTGGTGAGCCGTACCAAGGCGGTCGACACGGTGCTGTGCAACGGCGAGATCGTCGTGCGTCATGGCCGGCTGGTGAAACTCGACGAAGCGGAAATCTACCGGCTGGCGCGACAATCGGCGGTACGAACTGCCGAACGCGCCGGCATCAAGCTAAAATCGACCTGGCCGCTTGTGACCTGAACGCCACCGGATACGGTGGCAGCGAGAAGAAACGTGGATTGATGACCAACGTTCGATTCTCAAATGTCTCGAAGTCATACGGACCGGTGCTGGCCATCGGCGATCTGTCGCTCGCGGTCAACTCCGGGGAATTCACGACGATCCTCGGGCCGAGCGGGTCGGGAAAGACTACCATGCTGTCGCTGATTGCCGGCATCACGGCGCCGACGTCGGGCAGCATCGAACTCGGCGACAAGGAGATCACCTACGTTCCCGCGGCGCAGCGCAACATCGGCCTGGTCTTCCAGAGCTATGCGCTGTTCCCGCATATGTCGATCTTCGACAACATCGCCTTTCCGCTGAGGGTCCGGAAGCTGTCGCCGGCTGAGGTCTCCGAGCGCGTCGCCGAAGCGCTGCGCCTCGTTCGCCTCAGCGGGTTCGAAAAGCGCCGCCCGCACCAGCTTTCCGGCGGCCAGCAGCAGCGCGTAGCGCTGGCGCGTGCCATCGTGTTCAAGCCCGATATCCTTCTCCTCGACGAGCCGCTGGCCGCGCTCGACCGCAAGCTGCGCGAGGAGGTGCGCTCCGAGATCCGGGCTTTGCAGCGCAGCCTTGGCATCACGACGATCATGGTCACCCACGACCAGGAGGAAGCGCTGTCGTTGTCCGACCGCATCGTCCTGCTTTCGGGCGGCAGGGTCGAGCAGATCGGCACACCGGACGAGATCTATCATCGGCCGAAGACGCGGTTCGCCGCGGGTTTCCTCGGGCTTGCCAATTTCGTCGAAGGCACACTCGACCGCGACGGCGCCATTCGCGGCGACGACGGCCGCTACCCCTGCGTCGATGGCGAGCGTGCGGCGGGCACGCGCGTCTGCGGCCTGATCAGGCCGGAGGACATGCGAACCGACAAGGACAGCGGCTTCGTCAGCGGCATCGTCCGCGACGTCGTCTTCCTCGGCGAAATCGCGCGCTACACGATCGAATCCGCAAGCGGCCGCACCCTCATCGCCAATGTCGGCGGCGCACGCACACGCTTCCCGGAGGGTTCAACAATCTGGCTTTCATGGGACCCCGACCGCGTCTGGCTGCTGCCGGACGAGACAGGAGGTTCGTCACTTCACTAGAGGCCGCCAAGGCAGGGCGGCCGGGCATGGCATTCAACTCTGCCGATTAAAACTCAACAAGGATGATGCAAATGAAAAAGCAATTGGGGAACATATCGCTTGCATGCGTTGTCGCCTTGGCCCTGTCGACGCCTTTGTCGGCGCAGGAAGTCAAGGAACTCCACATCATGAACTCCGGCGGCGAATATGGAGACGCGCTGGACAAATGCGTGAACGGACCGCTGCTGAAAAGCGACAACATCAAGGTCATTACCGAGACGCCCGGCGGCTACGCCAAGATGGCGGCGCAGGCCAAGTCGGGGGTCATCACCAACACCGTGACCGACGCACCGACTGGCGACATGTATCGCCAGGTCGCCGACGGCCTGACTGAACCTATCGACTGGGCAAGGCTGAACCCGGAGCCGATGTTCGACGAGGCGAAGAACCCGAACGGTTTTGGCGCGAGCTATTATTCGACCATCATGGCCTGGCGCGCCGACGCCAAGGCGCCTGCGAACTTCGCGGAATTCTTCGATACCGAGAAATTCCCCGGCAAACGCGCGCTGCCCGACTATCCTGAATTCGTCCTGCCCTTCGCAGCGATGGGTGGCGGCATGTCTGTGGAGGACGCCGCAAAGGGCGTCGACCTCGATCTCGCCTTCAAGACGCTGGAGAAGATCAAGAAGGATACGATCTGGTGGCAGTCCGGCGCACAGCCGGCGCAGTTGCTGAAGGACAACGAGGTGCAATACGCCATCGCCTGGTCGGGACGCGTGCTCGGTCAGGAAGGCGTCTCGGCGACCTACGACCAGGGCATGCTCGACATCTCTTGGTGGGTTGTTGCCAAGGGCATCTCCGACGAGCAGCGCGACATGCTGTACAAATGGCTGAAAGTGCAGACCAACGCCGAAGCTCAAAAATGCCTGCTCGACTTCCTGCCCTATCCCGGCCCGAGCCCGGAACTGGAAAAGCTGGTCACGCCGGAAGTGCTGAAAACCTTCCCGACTTCCGCTGAGAACAAGAAGGTGCAATGGCTGATGAACGGCCAGTGGTGGTATGACAACGCCAAGGAAGTCGAGAAGCGCTGGAACGAGTTCAAGCTCCTGCAGTGACGGAGGCCGGGAAAACCGGAGGCAAGCCGTCCGTGTCCGACGCCTCCATGACCATCGATGGCGCGGCGCCAACCGCCGCGCCAAATTCCCAGCGTTTTCGCCTGAGGCTGCGCTGGGACCTGCTTGTCCTGTTGGCGCCGCTGATGGTGTTGACGCTCATCGTCTTCGACATCCCGCTGCTCACCACCGCCTATTGGAGCGTCAGCGATGCCGACACCGGCGCGCTGACGCCGAAATATTTCCAGGAATTCTACGATTCCAACGCCTACATGCGCATCATCTGGCGCACGCTGGCGATCGCGCTGGAGGTGACGATCGCGACCATCGTGGTCGGTTATCCCCTCGCCTACTGGACAACAAAACTCAGGCCGCGATTGCGTATGATCGTGCTGGGTCTGGTCGTCATAACATTCTGGGTCTCGATCCTGGTCAGGACCTATGCCTGGATCGTCATTCTCGGCAATGCCGGCCTCGTCAACCGCGGGCTGATGTGGCTCGGCGTCACAGCCAAGCCGGTCGAGTTCCTCTACAACGAACTGGGAATCGTCATCGGCATGACCAACGTCCTGCTGCCGTTCCTGGTGCTGCCGCTCTATGCGGCGATGATCAGGGTCGACCAGCGCCTCCTGCAGGTGGCCGAGACACTCGGTGCCGGCCGCATGCGCATCTTCTGGCAGGTCTTTTTTCCCCTGACGATACCGACACTGGCCGCTTCCGCGATCCTGGTGTTCATCCTCAGCCTCGGCTTCTACATCACGCCGGCGGTGCTGGGCGGCGGGCGTGTGCCGCTGATCGCCAACATGATGGATCTGCTCATCAACCGCTTCGCACGCTGGGAGATCGCCGCCGTGGTCTCGGTGGTGCTGATGGCGATCACGCTATCGCTCTACGCCGTCTACCAATGGCTGCGAGAGCGATACCAATGAGCGCCCGCGGCAGGATCTCCGATCTTTGGCTGGGCGTTTTCGCCATTCTGGTGCTGATCTTCCTGTGCCTGCCGGTGCTGATCGTGGCGCCCATGTCGTTCTCCGACGCAAAATCGCTGGAGTTCCCGCCGCCCGGCTTTTCACTGCGCTGGTATGAAAACCTGCTCGGCAACCCGATCTGGGTGGAGGCGGGCAAGAACTCGCTGCTGCTCGCCACGCTATCCAGCACGGCGGCGCTTATCGCTGGCACACTCGCGTCCTACGTGCTGGTGCGCGGCACCTTCTTCGGTCGCCGTGCGCTGGAGGCCAATTTCATGGCGCCGATGATCGTGCCGTCGATCATCACGGCCGTAGCGCTCTACATCTTCTTCGCCCAAACCGGCCTGCTCGGCACTTTCTTCGGGCTGGTTCTAGGCCATACGATCCTGGCGGTGCCCTATGTCGTGCTGATCATGCAGGCGGCGATCCGCGGCTTCGATGTCCGCATCGAGCAGGTGGCGGCGACCCTCGGCGCCTCGCAATGGCAGATCCTCACCAAGATCGTGCTGCCCAATCTGGCGCCAAGTGCCGCAGCAGCCTGGATCTTCTCCTTCGTCATGAGTTTCGACGAAGTGGTCGTCACCCTGTTCGTGTCCGGAACCTACATGACCATCCCGAAACGCATGTTCAACGAGTTGATGCTGCAGGTGAACCCGACGGTGACAGCGGTGGCGACGCTGCTGATCGCATTCAACCTCCTGGCGCTTGGCGTGCTTCTGCTGCTGACCGGCCGCAAGAAACTGTTCGGCGCGGGCATGGCATGATCCGGGTCGGCGACGTCCTCGAAGAATGGGAGTTTCAGGTCGAGGCCGGCAAGCTGCGCGAGTTCGCGCGCGCCGTGCAGGATGAGCATGCGAACGGGAGCCCCATCGCGCCGCCGACATTTCCGGTGGTGATTTCGGCCGACTTCGTCGAGCGCCTGGTAACGACGATCCTTGATCTCGACCGGTCGCGCACCGTGCATGGCGAGCAGACCTATGAATATTTCCGGCCGATCGTCGCCGGCGAAATGCTGCGCTGCCGGGCGAAACTGATCGGCGACGAGACGAAGACGGGAAAGCGCGGCGGCGCGATGCGCATCGTGATGACGGAAGTCGAATTCGTTTCGATGGCCGATGGAATGCTCGTCTGCCGCGAGACCATGGCATCGATCGAAAAGAGCGCGGCATGAGATTCGCTCTTCCCGAGCCTGTGGTCTACGGCCCGCTGACGCGCACCGACCTGGTTCGTTATGCCGGCGCCTCGGGCGACTTCAACCCGCTCCACCATGATCACGAATTCGCCAGCAATGCCGGGCTGCCGGACGTGATGGCTCACGGCATGCTGTCGGCGGGACTGCTCGCCTCCGCCCTGACCAAATGGTTCGGGGCCGGCAGCGTGCGCCGCTATTCGATCCGCTTCCGCAGCCCCGTATGGCCGGGCGATGTGCTGACCGCGCATTGCCGCGGCGCCGAGACACTATCCGACGGCGGCAGGCCGATAGCCGACCTCGTACTCGAACTGGTGCGCGGCAATGGCGACGTCGTCATTGCGGGAACCGCGCGGGTGATGATCGCCAGTCCCTCCGGTGTTTGATCCGCAGCAGACGAGTAAGACGATCCAAAGAAAAGATGAAAGGCCTTCGATGACGATGCCAACCGTGAGCATCCGCCCTGCCCTTCCAAAGGACCGAGCGGCGTTTCTGGAGATGTGGCGGGAGTTCGTCGCGCTGGTGCCGGGCGAGCCTGGAAATCACCAGATGGGCGAGCGCAACTGGGACAGGATAGCGGATGCCGCAAGCAGCCTGAAGTGCATCGTCGCGGTCGATGCCGACGACGTGCCGCAGGGATTTACGCTTTTTCTCACCTTCCCCTTTACCTGGAGCAAGGGCGACGCCTGCTATTTGCAGGACATCTACGTGCGCGCCGAGAACCGGGGCAATGGTGCGGCGCGGGCAATGATCTCACACCTTGAAAAACTTGGCCGAGAGGCGGGCTGGTTCAAGATATTCTGGATGACCCAGCCCGATAATTTGACCGCGCAGCGCCTCTACGACAAGGTCGCCCAGCGCATGGACTATCTGCGCTACGACCTGAACGTATCCGAGCCCTGACAGGCCAGAGTCTTCGTCCGCAGGTTCCTGTCGAACGAGGTTCATACAAACGTAATCGGGCAAAAAAATGATATTGACTTCATATTCATGTTGCGGTCCAATCCGGTTCTGGCGCTGGCCAATCCTCCGTCTCCCTCAATAGGTGTCTGTCACCCATGACCGCACGCCCGCGCGTTGCCATCGCCGGTTTACAGCATGAAACCAATACGTTCACTCCATTCGGCGCCTCCTATGACGACTTCGTCCGTGCCGACGGCTGGCCTGAAATGACCACGGGAGAAGACATACTGAAGGTCTTCCCTCCCCTCGCCATCCCGATCGGCGGCTTCATCAATGCGGCACGTGAGAAGTACGATTTCGTGCCGCTGGTCTGGGCGGCGGCCGAGCCATGCAGCTACGTCACCGACGATGCCTTCTACCGCATATCGGCTGTCATTTGCGACGGCATTGCCAAAGCCGGCCCGCTCGACGCCGTCTATCTCGACCTGCACGGCGCCATGGTGGTGGAATCGCACGAGGACGGCGAAGGCGAGCTGCTGCGGCGCGTCCGCGCGGTTACCGGACCGGATCTTCCGATCATCGTCAGCCTCGACATGCACACGAACATCACCGCTTCTATGGTCGAGCACTCCGACGCGCTGGCGATCTACCGCACCTATCCGCATATCGACATGATCGAGACCGGACAGCGCGCCTACGAACTGCTCGAGGAGCGCATCGCGCATGGAAGGCCGTTTCACAAGGCGCTGCGCAAGGCGCCCTTCCTCATTCCGCTCTACACGCAATGCACGGATTTCGAGCCATGCAAGAGCCTCTATGGCGGACTGCCGGCGCTTGCTGGACACGGCGTGGCGAATGTCGATATCGGCATCGGCTTTCCGCCGGCCGACATCGCCGAGTGCGGACCGGCGATCGTCGCCTATGGAACGGATGCCGTCGCCGTCGACGCGGCCGCCGACACCATGCTTGGCCGCATGATCGATGCGGAAATGGCATTTAGCGGCCCCCTGTTCAGTCCAATCGACGCCGCCAACTACGGAAAGGCGCACGGGCGACCCGGCGATCCGATCGTGATTGCCGACTCCCAGGACAATCCCGGCGCGGGCGGCACGTCGGACACGACGGGGCTGCTGCGCGCCATGGTGGACTCAGGTTTGCGCGACGCAGCACTCGGCCTGCTCTGGGATCCGCCAACGGCGGACAAAGCGCATGAAGCCGGCGTTGGCGCGGAAATCGACCTCGTGCTCGGCGGCCGCTACGGCTACGACTCTGAACCCTTCCCGGCCAGGGTCCGGGTCGAGGCGCTTTCCGCCGGCACCTTCACATGCCACGGCGCCATTCTCGGCGGCGTAACCGTGTCGCTCGGCAAGATGGCGCGCCTGCGCATCCTCGACGAAAAATCCGACGTGCAGGTCGCCGTTTGCAGCGTCCGCTACCAGTGTCTCGACCAGCAATTGCTGCGCGAGGTCGGCATCGAGCCGAAGGACCATGCGGTCATCGCGCTGAAAAGCACTGTGCATTTCCGGGCCGATTTCGACCCGATCGCCAAGGAGACGATCGTGGTCGAGGCGCCCGGCGCCAATTTCTGCCGGGGTGAAAAGGTCACATACAAGAACCTTCGCCCCGGTGTGCGGCTCGGCCCCGGAGGCCCGGCCAACTAAGCGAAGCTGCATGACAAAATGGGAGACGGCACAATGAAACGCATGCTTCTTGGACTGCTTCTAGCCACATCGATGCTCACGATGCCGGCTTTCGCCGACACGCCGGCCAACACGCTGGTGATGGCGAAGGCCATCGACGACATCGTGACCATGGATCCGGCCGAGATCTACGAACTCTCGAATTCCGAGATTGCGGTCAATGTCTATGACCGCCTGATGGGCCTCGAGATCGGCGACATGAAGAACCTCGTGCCGAAAATGGCCGAGAGCTATTCGGTCAGCGACGACGGCAAGGTTTTCACCTTCAAGCTCAAGCCTAACCTGAAATTCCACTCCGGCAACCCGGTGACGGCCGAGGACGTCGCCTTCTCGCTGCAGCGCGTCATCCTGCTCAACCTGACCCCCGCCTACCTTTTCCAGGCGCTCGGCTGGAACGCCGAAAACGTCAAGGACATGGTCAAGGCGGTCGACGAGCATACGGTGCAGTTCACAGTCTCCGAGAAGTATGCGCCGACCTACATCCTCAACCTGATGAGCACCGTGACCTCCTCGGTCGTCGACAAGAAGGAAGCGATGGCGCATGAGAAGGACGGTGATCTCGGGCACGACTGGCTGAAGACCAATTCGGCCGGCTCCGGCGCCTACAAGATGCGCTCCTGGAAAGCCAACGAGTCCGTCATCCTGGAAGCCAACCCGGATTTCCGCCTTGGTCCCCCGAAGCTGGAACGTGTGATCGTCCGGCATGTGCCGGAAGGCTCCACCCAACGCCTGCTGATCGAGAAGGGCGACATCGACATCGCCCGCAACCTCACGCCCGACCAGATCAAGGGCATCGGAGGCAATCCGGACCTCGTCGTCGAGCAGTTTCCAAAGGCGACGGTCTATTATCTCGGCCTCAGCCAGAAGATCGAGCCGCTGAAGAACCTCAAGGTGCAGGAAGCCCTTCGCTGGCTAATCGACTACCAGGGCATGGCCGACTCCTTCCTGAAGGGCCAGTTCATCGTGCACCAGGCATTCTGGCCGGCAGGCTTCTATGCCTCGCTTGAGGACAATCCCTACAAGTTCGATCCCGCCAAGGCCAAGGCGCTGCTTGCCGAGGCGGGTTACCCCAACGGCTTCGAAATCCAGCTCGACACCGGCAACACACAGCCTTTCACCGGCATCGCCCAGTCGATCCAGTCTACCTTCGCGGAGGGCGGCGTGAAGGTGACGATCAACGCCGCCGAGGTGAAGCAGGTGCTGACAAAGTACCGCGCCCGCCAGCACGACATGATCTATATGTACTGGGGGCCGGACTATCTCGATCCGAACTCCAACGCCGACAGTTTTGCCAACAATCCGGACAACAGCGACAATTCGGCGTCCAAACCGCTGGCCTGGCGCAACAGTTGGGACATCCCGGAGATCAGCGCCGAAACGAAGGCGGCACTTCAGGAAGCCGACGTCGAGAAGCGCAAGCAGATGTATCTGGACCTCCAGACCAAGCTTCAGAAATCCGGCCCCTTCATCAACATGTTCCAGGAGAGCGAGCAGACGGTTCTGCGCAAGAACGTGAAAGGATTTTTTTCGGGGCCGAATGCCGATCTGATATTCCTCTACGACGTGACCAAGTAGCGGAAGACCGCACCCCTGATGGCCGGTGAAACGACAGCGACGGGACGCGCGGCTGCCGCCTGGCAGCCGCGCGGCGCCGAGATCGCCTATGAGGTCTTCCGCTTCCTCGGCATCCTGATCCTCACGCTCATCGGCCTCATCTTCATCACCTTCCTGATCGGACGGGTGGTGCCGATCGATCCGGTCCTCGCCGTCCTCGGTGACCGCGCCCCGCCCGAGGCCTATGAGCGGGTACGGCAGGAACTCGGCGTCGACCTGCCGGTCTACCAGCAGTTCTGGATCTACCTGATGAAGGTGATACGCGGCGATTTCGGCACGTCGGCGATGACCTCGCAGCCGGTCCTATACGACCTCGGACAGTTTTTTCCTGCCACACTCGAACTCGCCACCGCCGCGACGCTGATCGGCGTTGTCATCGGCATTCCGCTCGGCGTCGTCGCCGCCACCAACCAGGGCCGCTGGATCGACCACGTGACCCGCGTCATCGGCCTCGTCGGCTATTCAATCCCGATCTTCTGGATGGGCCTTGTGGGGCTCCTGGTCCTCTATTCGTGGCTCGACCTGGTCGCCGGTCCCGGACGCTTGGACATCGCCTATGACGGGCTGGTCGAGCCGATAACCGGGCTTATCACCGTCGACAGCGCCATCTCCGGCGATTGGGACGTGTTCTTCAACGCGCTGTCCCATCTCATCCTGCCCGCAAGCCTGCTCGGCTATCTCACGCTCGCCTATGTCTCGCGCATGACCCGCAGCTTCATGCTCGCACAGTTGAACCAGGAGTACATCCTGACCGCACGCGCCAAGGGCATGACGGAACGCCGCGTCGTCTGGCGCCATGCGCTCGGCAACATTGTCGTTCCGCTGATCGCCGTCGTGGCGCTGAGTTATGCTTCCCTGCTGGAAGGAGCCGTGCTGACGGAGACGGTGTTCGCCTGGCCGGGCCTCGGCCTCTACATCACCCGCTCGCTGTTCAACGCCGACATGAATGCCGTACTCGGCGGCACCATGCTGATCGGTGCGATCTTCGTTTGCCTCAACGTCTTCTGCGACATGCTCTACCGACTGCTCGATCCGAGGGCGCGGGCATGACGGCGCGCGACTGGCTACTCACCGATACGCCCGGTTCGCGCCGCCAGGCCTCGTTCGGCCACTGGTACCGCAACTGGCTGGCGTTCCGCGGCAATCCGCTGGCCATGGTGGGTTTCGCGATCGTGCTTGCGCTGATCCTTATCGCAGTGCTTGCGCCGGTGCTGCCGCTGCAATCGCCGACCTTGCAGTCGCTGTCGACACGGCTTCAGCCGCCTGGCGCCGGGCACTGGTTCGGCACGGACGAACTCGGCCGCGACATCCTCTCGCGCGTCGCCTGGGGCGCTCGCATCACGCTCACCATCGTCATCATGGTCGTGGTAATCGTCGTGCCCATCGGCCTCTTGATCGGCACCATCTCCGGCTACATCGGCGGCGCGGTCGATGTGGTGCTGATGCGCGTCACCGACATCTTTCTCGCATTCCCGCGGCTGATCCTGGCGCTGGCCTTCGTCGCGGCGATCAAGCCGGGGCTGGAAAGCGCCATCATCGCCATCGCGCTGACGTCCTGGCCACCCTACGCCCGCATTGCCCGCGCCGAGACGATCACCGTGCGCAACGCCGATTTCGTCAAGGCAGCGCGCCTGCAAGGCGCTTCCCCCTTCCGCATCATCTGGCACTATGTCGTGCCGCTCTGCACTGCCTCGGTGATCGTGCGCATGACGCTCGACATGGCGGGCATCATCCTGACCGCCGCCGGTCTCGGCTTCCTCGGCCTCGGCGCGCAGCCGCCGACGCCGGAATGGGGCGCCATGATCTCCACCGGCCGCGACTACCTGCTCGACCAGTGGTGGGTGGCGACGATCCCCGGCATCGCCATATTCGTCGTCAGCCTCGGCTTCAACCTGCTCGGCGACGGCCTGCGCGACGTGCTGGACCCGAAACGCTCATGAGCGCGCCGATCCTCGACGTCGAGAATTTGCGAGTCACCTTCCCGACCTATCAGGGTTTTGTGGACGTGGTGCGTGGCGTCAGTTTTTCGCTGGGCCGCGAACGGCTGGGCATCGTCGGCGAATCGGGTTCCGGCAAATCGCTGACCGGCCGCTCGATCATGCGGCTGGTGCCGTCGCCCGGCCGGGTCAGCGCCGACCGGCTTTCCTTCGTGGGCATGGACCTGCTCAAGGTGCCCGAAAAAGAGATGCCGAAGATCCGCGGCAAGCGCATCTCCATGGTGCTTCAGGATCCCAAATTTTCGCTCAATCCGGTGATGACGGTCGGCCAGCAGATCGAGGAGGCGTTTCGGCTGCATGTCGCCAGGGATCGCGCGCTTGCCCGCGCGAAAAGTATCGAGGCGCTGAAAGCGGTCAAAATCCGCGACCCGGAGGCCGTCTATCACCTTTATCCGCACCAGCTTTCCGGCGGCATGGGCCAGCGCGTGATGATCGCGATGATGCTCATTCCAGAGCCGCAACTGCTGATCGCCGACGAGCCGACCTCGGCGCTTGACGTGACCGTGCAGCTCCAGGTTCTGGCAATTCTGGACGACCTGGTTCGCGAGCGCGGCATGAGCCTGATCCTGATCAGCCACGACCTCGGCATGGTCTCGGCCTTCTGCGACCGTGTGATGATCATGTATGCCGGCAAGGTGGTCGAAACCGTCAAGGCGAGCGAACTGCATCAGGTCCAGCATCCCTACGCAAAGGGCCTGCTCGCTTCCTCGCCGCGCCTCGGCGACGACCGGCCGGAACTGCCCGTCCTGCAACGCGATGCGAGCTGGGCAAGATGACCGCGCCGATGATCGAGATCGACGGACTAGGCATCAGCTTCGGCAAGGGCGCGCGGCGGCTCAACGCAGTCCGCGATGTGTCGCTATCCATCGCCGAAGGCGAGGCGTTCGGGCTGGTTGGCGAGTCCGGATCAGGCAAGTCGACCGTGTTGAACGCAGTCGCCGGCCTTATCGGCGACTATTCCGGAACGATCCGCATTGGTGGAGCCGTTGTCTCGCTTTCGCGCAGCCATGCGCAGCGACGGCTGATCCAGATGGTTTTCCAGGACCCCTACGGCTCGCTCCACCCGCGCCATACCGTCGATAAGATACTGTCGGAGCCGGCCCGCATCCACGGGCTGACCAACGTGGAGAAACGTGTCGAGCGCGCGCTGGCCGATGTCGGGTTGAAACCCGAACATCGCTTCCGCTTCCCGCACCAGCTCTCCGGCGGCCAGCGCCAGCGCGTGGCGATCGCCCGCGCCATTGTCCTGGAGCCCCGCGTTCTTCTCCTCGACGAGCCGACCTCCGCGCTGGACGTCTCGGTGCAGGCGGAAGTGCTCAACCTGCTCCGTCGCCTGCGGCGCGAGCGCGGCTTCACCACCATCATGGTCAGCCACAATCTGGCGGTGGTTTCCTACATGTGCGGTCGTCTGGCGGTGATGAATCGCGGCCGCATTCTGGAGACGCTGGCCAGCGCCGACCTTGCCGCCGGACGGTTCGACCATGCCTATACGCGGCAACTGTTCCGGGCCAGTTCCGGCTACGACCGGGAGCTGCTGCAAGATCTCTGGGAAGAGGCCTGAAATCCACGGTCTTCTCGGAGGCAACCGGCCAAGTCTCGAGAGAGTCAGCGCTGGCGCTCGATTTTGATATCTTGGTTGCCCGCCTCTTAACCCGATATTTAACGGTTGCGGAACACAACTGGAACAGATAGTGTTTTGTTCTGGTTTTGTTTTGGTGCGATTCTTGACGGGGCCGAGATGCTGACACGCAAGCAACACGAACTCCTGCTATTCATTCATGAGAGACTGAAGGAGTCCGGCATTCCGCCGTCCTTCGACGAGATGAAGGAAGCCCTTGATCTGGCGTCGAAATCCGGCATCCACCGGCTGATTACGGCGCTGGAGGAACGCGGTTTCATTCGCCGGCTGCCGAACCGGGCGCGGGCGCTGGAAGTGCTTCGCCTGCCCGATTCGATTGCTCCCGGCCTCAACTCGGCAAAGAAATTTTCGCCGAGCGTCATCGAAGGCAGTCTCGGCAAGCGTCCGGCCGAACCTTCGCGTGCGCCAGTCGCGAGCAATGACGAGGCAGGTTCGGGAATTGCGATACCGGTCATGGGCCGGATCGCGGCGGGCGTGCCGATCGATGCTATCCAGCACCGGACGCATTCCATATCGGTGCCGCCCGAAATGTTGTCCGCAGGCGATCATTACGCGCTGGAGGTCAGGGGCGACTCGATGATCGAGGCCGGCATTCTTGACGGCGACACGGTGATCATCCGCAATGCCAACACGGCCACACCCGGAGAGATCGTCGTCGCGCTGGTTGACGACCAGGAGGCGACGCTGAAGCGTTTTCGCCGAAAAGGCGCCTCCATCGCGCTCGAAGCCGCCAATCCCGCCTACGAGACGCGCATTTACGGTCCGGACCGGGTCCGTGTGCAAGGCAAGCTTGTCGGCTTGATCCGTCGCTACTGATTTTCCGGGGGCGCCGGGACCGCCGGCTTGCGCTGGTAGGGCGGCAGTCCCCGAGACTCGCGCGAGAATGCGCGGTTGCCATGCCAAGGACGATCCGGCGTTGCGATGGCGAAATGCACCTCGGCGGTGCCATCGCTGCCCGAAGGCAGATACACCGCGGCGCTGCCATTCCGAGCAAGCGCGCGCTTCGTGACCACCGCGACGGCTGGGTTGGCGCATTTGAGCGGAATGGTCGCATCGTCGAGAATTATGACGCCGGCAAAGGAACAGGCGATCCGTGCCTCCTCGGGATCGGTTGTATGGATGATCGCGGCGCCGGATGGATGCCAGCCGACGCAGGTTATGTCATCGCAGAGGAAGGCGCTGGATGAATCATCCGTCGGTTGCTGGCCGGGTGAAGAATTCATGAACTCACCCTCATTGTGGACTTCAGTAGAGGCCACCTTCTGTACAGAAGGAAGTCCATCGGATGCGCCGCGGGTGCGGTTGAGTCCATGGTTGGTGCCTTCTTTGCTTCCGACACCTGCGACGATGCTTTCAGCGGACGCCATCGGCGGATTCAGGCCGAAATCATTCGCCGGCTTATGAATTCCGTCCGCCTGGAGCGTTCGTTTCCAGTTCTCGGCCGTGAAGACATTCGGCCGAGGCCGATTCACCGCCATCAGGCCCTCGCCGGTCAGAAATCCGACCAGCCGGCCGTCCTCGGATACCAACACGTCGGGGGTGCGCGTCGCGCCCAACATCAACAATCCGGCGAGCGCGAAAGGCAGTGCGAAAAGCCTCAGCCACGTCGTCGTCACGGTCGCCACGATCAGGGCGATGGTCAGAAGAACCACGGATTTTCCCGATATCAGCCCCACCGCATCGACCGGTGAGCGAGCGGAAAACCATCTCGCGACTTCGATCATCGCCGTGATCCCCTTGCCCATCACGTCGAGGAACGGCCCGTCGAGGCCAAACGGCATAGCGACCGCCGCGAGCACGGCAAAGGGCACGACAACCAGGGATACGATCGGCATGGCCGCGAGGTTCGCCACTAGGCTGAGCGGTGCGATGCGCTGGAAGTGATAGGCGCCGAAGGCTGCCGTCGCCAGGCCGGCGACCAGGGAAGTCAGCAGGAGCCCTACGACAACAGCGCCGCCATGCCGCACGGCAAGCGAAACCAGGCCGCGCCGGGGCTGAAACGATCCGGTGCCGCCGCGCCGTCCCGTCCAGAACGCATAGGCTCCGACAAGCGCTGCCGTTGCCGCGAAGGACATCTGGAAGCTCGGCCCGATAACTTCGTGCGGGGTGACCGCCAGTACGATGATGGCTGAAATGGCGAGGTTGCGCATGGTCAGCGCGGCGCGGTCGAAAACCAGTGCTATCAGCATGACGGCAAGCATCAGGAAACTGCGCTGCGCCGCCACCTCACCGCCGGAGATTGCGAGGTAGGCGGCAATGGCGAGAAGGCCGGCGAGCGCGGCATATTTCCTGACCGGACGGCGGGACGAGATTCCGGGAAAAAGCGCGAATCCCGCCCGCAGCGCGCCGATCACCACGCCGGCGACCAGTGCCATATGCAGGCCGGAGATCGAGATGATGTGATAGAGGCCGGTACGGCGCAGAGCCTCGCTGACGTCGTTCGGGATGCCTGCACGCACTCCCACGACGAGCGCCGCGGCGATCTCGCCCTCGGCGCCGCCGACGCGGTGCCGGATGCGTTCGGCGATGTCGTTGCGGATATTTTCGACGATTGCGCCAATCCGACCGGTGAGTCCGGGATCGGATTGCCCGATCACTTCCGGTCCCTTCATGAAATAGCCGCTCGCGCCGATGCCGTCGAAATAGCTTTCGAAGGAAAAATCATAGCTGTCGGGACGCACCGGCCCGGAAGGCGGCCGCAGCCGGACGAGCCCCTCGACGATGGAGCCCGCCTCGACATCCAACGGCGCCGTGCGCGCCGTCGCGCGGACGCGATCGGGTGCGTAGCGAAGTTTCGGCCGTTCCGTGTCAATCACGTCCAAGGTCAGCCGCGCGCGACCGTTCGACAACGGCTCTATACTGATGACGCGCCCGGTGACGCGCGTCGAGATGTCACCGCCGAGCATCTTGGTGCTCATGCGCCACGTTTCGCCCTTGGCCAGCAGGATGCCACAGAAAGCCAGCATGGCAGCCAGGGCCGCCAGTTGCGCCATGCGTCCGCGCGGCAGAAATGCCGCCGCGGCCATGGTGACCATCAGGCCTGTCGAAATCAAAGGGAAACCGGGTTCGAAAGGCAGACCGAAATACAGGAAGGCGCCGGCCGCGAGAAAGACTGGCACAAACAGGAACAGCGTGCCACGCTCGCTTTCCAGCGCGGCCGCGTTTTGCAAGGCGACCGCCGCCCGCTCCGCTATCATGGGCACGGGTGGCAACGGCTTGATCGCCCGCGACCATTGTTCCTGCCATGTCCAGCGCTGGGGAACGACGACAAGCTCACGGGAACTCACAGCGACAGAGCGAGGCGCGGTCTCCATGTCCATCTTCTGGAACAGGAACCGTTCGTTCAGCCCGCCTGCGGAAAGCTCCGACATGGCCTTCACTCGACTGGCGCCAAAGTTTTATGGCGCATCGTGCAAGGCCACGACTGCGTGCTTGCACCCCCGACCTTCTATGCTACATGAACGCCAACCTTTTTCCATGCACCGTCAGCGCCATTGCGCGGGGCGGTCTTCTTCCTTTGGAAATCTCTATGTCCCGCCCGGTCGTCACCCGTTTTGCCCCCTCGCCCACCGGCTACCTCCATATCGGCGGCGCCCGCACGGCGCTGTTCAACTGGCTCTACGCCAAACATACCGGCGGCCGGATGCTGCTGCGCATCGAGGATACGGATCGCGAGCGTTCCACCGATGCGGCGACGGCGGCGATCCTCGACGGACTGACCTGGCTGGGGCTGAAATGGGACGGCGAGCCGATTTCGCAGTTCGAGCGCGCGCCGCGCCACCGCGACGTCGCCGAGGAACTCGTTCGCCTGGGCAAAGCCTATTATGCGTATGAGACCCCCGCGGAACTCGACGCCATGCGCGAGAAGGCACGCGCAGAGGGCCGCCCGCCGCGTTACGACGGCAGCTGGCGCGACCGCGACCAGTCCGAGGCGCCCCCCGGCGTCAAGGGCGCCATCCGCATCAAGGCGCCGCATGAAGGCGAGACAGTCGTAGGCGATCGTGTTCAGGGCGACGTACGCTTCCCCAACAAGGATCTCGACGATTTCATCATCCTGCGCTCGGACGGCAATCCGACCTACATGCATGCGGTCGTCGTCGACGATCACGACATGGGCGTCACCCACATCATCCGCGGCGACGACCATCTGACCAATGCCGCGCGCCAGCAGGTCATCTACAACGCGATGGGCTGGGAAGTGCCTGTGATGTCTCATATCCCGCTGATTCACGGCGCCGATGGGGCAAAGCTGTCGAAGCGCCATGGCGCCCTTGGCGTCGAGGCCTATCGCTCCATGGGGTATCTGCCCGCCGCGCTGCTGAACTATCTTGCTCG
Source organism: Mesorhizobium yinganensis (assembly GCF_040081985.1). NCBI lineage: Bacteria > Pseudomonadati > Pseudomonadota > Alphaproteobacteria > Hyphomicrobiales > Phyllobacteriaceae > Mesorhizobium > Mesorhizobium yinganensis. Next base: position 81,397 of record NZ_JBEBMH010000027.1, read on the forward strand.
GCTGGGATGGAGCCATGGCGACGATGAGGTCATGTCGATCGAGGACATGGTCCGCTGGTTCGAGATCGAGGACGTCAACCGCGGCGCAGCACGCTTCGACTTCCAGAAACTGGAGGCGCTGAACGGCCTCTACATGCGCCGCATGGACGACGGCGAGCTCACCGATGCCCTTGTCGCTACACTGCCGCATCTGTCGACGTCGGGGCCGCTGGCAGCCGGACTGGACGACGCTCAGAAGGCCACGCTCGCCGCAGCGATGCCGGGCCTGAAGGAGCGGGCCAAGACGCTCGTCGAACTGGCCGACAGTGCAGCCTATCTCTTCGCAACCCGGCCGCTGGCGATCGACGAAAAGGCCGCGGCGCTGCTCGGCGAGCGTCCGCGCACTGTGCTCGCGGGTGCTTGGGCGGCGCTCAAGAACGTCGCCGGCGACTGGACGGCCCAGACGACGGAAGCGGCGATCCGCGACTTCGCGGCCGCCAATGGCCACAAACTCGGCGCCGTCGCGCAGCCTTTGCGCGCCGCGCTGACCGGCCGCAGCACCTCGCCAGGCGTTTTCGATGTGCTGGCTGTGCTGGGACGCGAGGAAAGCCTCGCACGCATTGGAGATCAAATCGATTAGCATGTCGCTGGTCTCATCAAGAACCATTGAAACCGTCCTGTTGCGGTGCAACATTGCGGCCTCGTCAGACTTTTCGCGGAACCGAACCGGGAGCTGCACGACCATGCTTCTTCCGGCGTCGCTTCCGCTTGGCGGCGTTCCTTCGCCGCTGTCCCGGGTTCACAGCAAAGGGGTATCCGTATGAGCGAATCCACAGCGAGACTGGAATTCAACGGCAAAACGCATGAGCTGCAGGTTCGATCGGGTACTGTCGGGCCGGACGTGATCGACATTGCGGCACTCTACAAGGATACGGGCGCCTTCACTTACGATCCTGGCTTCACCTCGACGGCGAGCTGCGAATCCGAGATTACCTTCATCGACGGCGACGAAGGCGTGCTGCTGCATCGCGGTTACCCGATCGACCAGTTGGCCGAGCACAGCGATTTCCTCGAAGTCTGCTACCTGCTGCTCTACGGCGAACTGCCGACCAAGTCGCAGAAGGATGATTTCGACTATCGGGTGACCCGCCACACGATGGTGCATGAGCAGATGTCGCGCTTCTTCACCGGCTTTCGCCGCGACGCGCATCCGATGGCGGTGATGTGCGGCGTGGTCGGGGCACTGTCGGCCTTCTATCACGATTCGACCGACATCTCGGACCCGCACCAGCGCATGGTCGCGTCGATCCGGCTGATCGCCAAGATGCCGACGATCGCGGCGATGGCCTACAAATACCATATCGGCCAACCCTTCATCTATCCGAAGAACGAGCTGAACTTCGCCGCCAACTTCCTGCACATGTGCTTCGCCGTGCCGTGCGAGGAGTACAAAGTGAACCCCGTGCTGGCGCGCGCCATGGAGCGCATCTTCATCCTGCACGCTGACCACGAGCAGAACGCCTCGACCTCGACCGTTCGTCTCGCCGGCTCGTCGGGCGCCAATCCGTTCGCCTGCATCGCCGCCGGCATCGCCTGCCTTTGGGGGCCGGCGCATGGCGGCGCCAACGAGGCGGCGCTGAACATGCTGGGCGAGATCGGCACCGTCGACCGCATTCCGGAATACATCGCCCGCTCAAAGGACAAGAACGATCCGTTCCGGCTGATGGGTTTTGGTCACCGCGTCTACAAGAACTACGATCCGCGCGCCAAGATCATGCAGAAGACCGCGCATGAGGTGCTCGGCGAACTCGGCATCAAGGACGATCCGCTGCTCGATATCGCGATCGAGCTCGAGCGGATCGCGCTGACCGATGAGTATTTCATCGAGAAGAAGCTCTACCCGAACGTCGATTTCTATTCGGGCATCACGCTCAAGGCCCTCGGCTTCCCCACCACCATGTTCACCGTGCTGTTCGCCGTCGCGCGTACCGTCGGCTGGATTTCGCAATGGAAGGAGATGATCGAGGATCCGCACCAGAAGATCGGCCGTCCGCGCCAGCTCTACACCGGTCCGACGGTTCGCGATTTCGTGCCGATTGCGAAGCGGTAGGGGAGTCGGGAACAGGGGAGAGAAGTTGCCACTCTCCCTTCCGCGACGTTCTCGCTGGGGTGCCTAGAGCATCGGGCGATTAATATGCAACGTAACCTGTTTTCTTTAGGTAGTTCCAGCATTCATGGGGGCTGAAGAGGTCGCATACGTTGCCGATGGCACGCCAGAGATCGTCGTAGGTTCGGGCGGCGGCCTTGCGCAGCCAGTGTTTGAGCTTGGCAAATGCCATCTCGATTGATGGTATGGATGGCTCCTGCTCCCGGCGTCGCATTGCGCCATAGTTGGGATGTCGTCGTCCCCAGCAAAGGAGCCATCCATGTCCGAGCTTGCCACAGTTGGCATCGACCTGGCAAAGAGTGTCTTCCAGATCCATGGTGTCGATGAGAACGGTCGTGTTCTCGTGCGCCGGCAGCTTCGCCGCAGCCAGTTGCTTGCGTTTTTCGATAAGCGTCCGCGATGCCTGATCGGTATGGAGGCTTGCGCCGGTTCTCACGACTGGGGGCGCAGGCTTCAGGAGATGGGCCATGACGTCCGCCTGATGCCGCCATCCTATGTGAAGCCATACGTGAAGCGCGGGAAGACGGATGCTGCGGACGCGGCCGCAATCTGCGAGGCCGTGACACGTCCCTCCATGCGGTTTGTCGCTATCAAGAGCGAGGCCTGCTCATCGGTACTGGTTCTTCACCGCACACG